>NZ_CBFHWH010000002.1:0-23591 GCF_965659035.1 Aequoribacter sp.
AACAATCAAGCGTGCCGCCCATCGCAGGAAATGTGAGGCCAATTGAGAATCCCACCAATGCGACTTGACCACTGTGAAGGCGGTGAATAGTCTGCTGTTAAGTGAACATAAAGAAGAAACGCTATGTCTCAAGATTATTTTGAACTGAAGGGTAAAACGGCACTCATTACCGGCGCTTCAAGCGGATTGGGCGCCCATTTTGCGGGCCTACTGGCAAGCGAGGGCGTGCACGTCATTATCGCGGCACGCCGGACGGATCGACTCGCTGAGCAATTGGAGCGCATTAAATCTGAGGGGGGGTCCGCCCGAGCCATAGCCATGGACGTAACGGACAACGACAGTGTCTTAAAAGCGTTTGAGTCGATCGCTCACACCGAGGGCCGTTTGGATATTTTGGTCAATAATGCCGGCGTGGGCGACGACCCCAAAAAGTTTTTGAATACCGACGAGGAGGATTGGGCATGGCAGATGCAGACCAATTTAGATGGCGCCTGGCGCGTTGCGCGCGAAACCTCTCGTTTGATGGTGCGTACCGAAACCGCAGGTGCCATTATCAACATCGCCTCTATTTATGGCTATAACACAGGCGCCATGAAGGTCGCTTACAATGTCTCTAAGGCCGGTGTAATGCAGCTGACCAAATCGATGTCGATTGAACTGTGCCGCAATAATATCCGAGTAAACTCGCTGTGCCCCGGATGGTTTTTAACCGAGATTAACCAAGAGTATTTTGCCACCGAGTCGGGCGAGCGCTACGTCAAAGGCATCCCTATGCGACAGCTGGGCGAGTACAGCGACTTAAACGTACCGCTGCTCATGCTCGCAAGTAACAAAGCCGGGCGATACATGACAGGGTCTGCAGTCAGCGTTGATGGTGGTATTAGCGAGAGCCCGATCTGATCACTCATGCGACAACAAAACGAAAATAATATAAAGGTAATCAATAAATTTTCGCTGCAATCCCTGTCAAAAGGGCTTTAACTTTGAATCAATTTGCCTATACTGAGATTCGTTTTGTGCATAATTCACATCGCGGTAACAATAACTGGGTAGCACTAAGTACTCATAGCACTTAGCGGTGACAAGGGCAGGGTAAATGGTTGAAGCGAATAAAGAGCGTCGACAAAATTCCAAGGCAATGACAATGCGCTTCGGAATATGTTGTTTTAACCATTACAACCGCCAGACTTGTTTGACTTCGGACAACAATACTCGCTGACATCATGACGCATTCTGACTCACCGACAATAGCTCGGACGCTGTTCTTTAGCGCTGTATTGGCAGTCGCTTGGCTATTGTGGTCAGGCCTATACAAGCCCCTGCTGCTCAGTTTAGGACTGATATCATGCGTACTTACCATGATACTGGTTCGTAGAATGCGATTTTTTGACGACGAGGTTTACTCGTTTCATCTAAGTTGGCGTCTGATCCGGTACTGGGGCTGGCTGGTAACAGAAATATGGCGCTCTAGCATCGAAGTAACAAAAATTGTGCTTCACCCCAAATGCCCTGTCAGTCCCCGCACGGTTGAGGTGAAAACCGATGCATCTGATAATTTCACACAAGTACTTTTGGGCAACTCCATAACGCTTACCCCTGGCACATTGACGATTGATGTCTACGAGGGTGTTTTGACGGTACACACCTTAACCGATGCAGGTGCAAAAGCGCTGTTATCAGGTGAAATGGCCGCCAAAGTCACCGCAGTAACCGGAGCTGACGCATGTTCACAGTAAGTGCTGCGGCCATCGCTATCACCATGGCGCTGGCGCTGATCAGGGCCATAAAAGGACCCTCGGAATACGATCGAATACTGGCCGTGAACATGTTTGGCACCAAAACCGTCTTGTTGCTCGCTGTAGCCGCCTTCATGATTGGTCGCCCTGACTTTTTAGACTTGGCTCTGACCTACGCTTTAATCAATTTTATTGGCGTATTGGCCGTGTTGAAGTTCTTCAAAGCGAGAACGCTCGGATCTAAGTCATGATTGAACTAGTCGTAGACACTGTAAGCTGGATTCTCATAGTAGGCGGGAGTTTGTTCGTCGTAGTGGGCGGCATTGGCGCACTTAGAATGCCCGACTTGTTCACCCGTATGCACGCTGCAAGCGTCACCGATAGTCTCGCGCCCATCCTAATTCTTTCTGGCCTAATGCTGCAGTCAGGGCTGAACTTGTACACGGTTAAGCTATTTGCGATTTTATTGTTTTTATTGCTCTCTGGGCCGGCTGCGTCTAATGCACTTGCCAGTGCCGCGCTCTTATCCGGTCGAGAAGAGACAAAGCCCACACAGGAGACGCAAGAATGATTGCCGTTTTTAGCATCTTTCTGCTGTCACTTTTAGTCATAACCGCCGGCGCCGTCATTCGCGCCTCTAACTTGTTTGTGGCCGTGATGTTAATGGGTATATTCAGCCTGTTAATCGCGGTTAATTTCTTCTTACTCGATGCGGCGGATGTGGCGCTAACCGAAGCCGCCGTCGGGGCCGGAATTTCCACGGTGCTGTTCCTTGGGGCACTTAGTGTACTCGATGGCACTGAAAAGCCTCGCTTTAGTGGTCGCAAGACGGCACTGGTGTCCATTTTAATTGCCGGCCTTGCCATGGGCTATGCCACGCTGTACGAACCCTCATTCGGTGATCCTTCAGCACCTGCGCACCAACATCTAACGCCCTGGTTTATGCAAACGACGGCCGAGCAGGTCGATATACCTAACGTCATTACCGCAATTCTTGGAAGTTTTCGGGGCTACGATACGCTGGGCGAAGTCTTCGTCGTACTAGTCGCGGGCATTGGCGTGTTGTTTTTGTTGGGCAACCAATCGGGCGCGCAGCCAAACAGTGCTCGAGCAAGCTCAGAAAGCTTAAAGCACTACCTGATACCGAGAATGGTCGGGCGCTTACTCATACCCTTTATCATTCTGTTTGGGTTGTATGTTCAGTTTCACGGCGAGTACGGCCCAGGCGGCGGATTCCAAGCGGGCGCTCTAATCGCCGCTGGCATGATTCTCTACACCTTGTTAGAAGGGCAAGATCGCGCTTTAGCGGTTCTTACGCCTAAGTTTCTTCGTGTTTTGATGGCCAGCGGTGCATTACTGTACGCGGGTGTTGGCGTCGTCGGTCTGCTCAAAGGCGGGTATTTTTTAGACTACTCGGTTCTGGCAGAAAACCCCGTCACGGCCCAGCAAATAGGCATTATCACTATCGAGCTCGGTGTTGGCATGACCGTGACCGGCGTCTTGTTGAGTATTTTCCACGCCTTCGCCGCGCGGGGTAAACAAGCATGATCGTCCTAGAGCTCTTCCATTACTGGGTGTTCAGTGTGCTCATGCTGATGGGGTTTTATACCGTCATCGCGAAGCATAACTACATCAAAAAATTACTGGGCTTATCGCTGTTTCAATCGGCAGTGTTCTTACTATTTATTGGTATTGGTAAGGTAGAAGGTGGCACAACACCTATTTTGAACACCAGTATTGGTGCCGATGTATTTTCAAACCCCTTGCCCCAAGTTTTAATTCTTACCGCGATTGTCGTGGGCATCTCGACCAGCGCCTTGGGATTAGCGATCGTCATTCGCATAAAAGAAGCCTACGGCAGCATCGAGGAAGATGATATCCAGGATGAGGATAGCAGCGCATGAATTTAGCTACGCACTACCCCGTTCTGCAGGTTGTCATCCCAATGCTGCTGGCGCCCTTGACTATGCTGATGCCATCTCGACTGTTGGCATGGCTAATTGCCACCGCAACAAGCCTGTGCGCTTTTGCCATCGCCATCGCGATTACGCAACTGGTTCTGGCAGGCGACGTCGGCGCCTACCCGCTTGGAGGTTGGCCTGCGCCCTTCGGCATAGAGCTTAGAGTCGACGCGCTGAGTGCGCTACTGCTGCTACTGATCTCTGGAGCTTCCAGCGCCGCACTCCTTGCGGGATATCAGAGCTTGGCACAGGATATCGACGCTCAGCGAGCTAACCTGTTCTTCGCGGCATGGTTGCTCGCGCTTGCTGGCTTGTGCGGTATTGTCGTGGCAGGGGACGCATTTAACATTTTCGTGTTCATGGAAATATCCTCGTTAGCAAGCTATATACTCGTCGCTGCCTCGAGTGACCGTCGCGCCTTACCTGCCGTGTTCAAATACCTGGTCATGGGGACAATTGGCGCTACCTTTTACCTCATTGGGGTGGGCTTGCTCTACATCATGACGGGCACCTTAAACTTAGCGGACCTAACGGCTCGCATACCCGAGGTCACGAATCAAACCCCCATTTTCATGGCGGCGGGCTTTATCTCAGTCGGTCTAGCATTGAAAGCGGCTATTTTCCCACTGCACGCGTGGCTCCCGAACACCTACAGCTTTGCGCCGCACGCAGTAACCGCATTCTTGGCCGCGTGTTCAACGAAAGTGGCGCTTTACGTTTTCTTGCGCGTTGACTTTTTCGTATTTCAGGGCGCACTCAGCGGACACGGAGCACAGTTTGCAGGATACCTAATGCCAATGGCCGTCGCTGCCATCTTATTCGGCTCAGCGATTGCGATCAGAGAGCCTCTCGTAAAACGCCTATTTGCGTGGTCTTCAGTAGCGCAAGTTGGCTATATAGCGCTGGGAGCGTCTCTTTTATCTCACACGGGCCTGTCTGCGGCCTTGTTACACATGTTCAATCATGCACTTGCTAAAGGCGCGATTTTCCTTGCGATTATTGTTTTAGCAATGCGTGCCGGCGGCGTCTCTATCGAGCACCTTAAGGGCCTCGGCCGACAACACCCAGTACTTGGCATCGCCTTCACTATTGCGGGGCTAAGCCTGATTGGTATTCCTGGAACAGCTGGTTTTATCAGCAAATGGTTTTTAATTCAGGCGATTCTCGAACATCCTCAGTGGAGCTTACCGCTACTGATTATCGTTCTGGCGAGCTCACTAATGGCTGTGGTGTACGTCGCTAAAGTTGCCGAGTCTTTGTTCTTTCAGCATGCAGAAACACAGCGCCAGCCACTACCGCTGATGCCAATGACAATCGTGGTGATTGCAAGTGCGGCCAATATCGCCTTTGGGCTCGCGCCACAGCTTCCTGTTGAAATTGCAAATGCCGCAGCATCACTGTTATTGGAGCAGACACTATGAGTGGTAACTCCCTAATGCTCATACTGCTTATTCCCACGATCGGCGCCATCGCCATAGCACTCGCTGGACGCGTTAACCAGAACCTGCGCGAAGCGTTTACTTTTGTCACGGCCGGTTTACTGGCCATCACCGTGTGGCCAATGGCAATCGATGTTGCCCATGGTGGGCGATCGAGCATCACACTCGCAACGCTGACCGACTCGTTAAATATCACTCTGCACACCGAGCCGTTAGGTGCACTATTCGCGACTCTGGCGGCATCCTTGTGGATTATCAACTCTTTGTATTCTGTCGGGTACATGAGGGGCAATAACGAGTCGCATCAAACGCGATTTTACGTATTTTTCGCGATCTCGATCGCAGCCGCCATGGGCGTTGCGCTGGCCGGCAACCTGTTCACCTTGTTTTTGTTTTACGAGATCCTGACACTCGCAACCTATCCGCTCGTGACCCACAAAGGTGATGAGGCCACCATTCGCTCGGCGCGCGTCTATCTGGCAATCTTGATGGGTACCTCCATCACGCTTTTTTTACCTGCCGTGATATGGGTCACAAGCCTAACAGGCGGAGCCTTCACCTTGGGCGGCTCACTCCAAGGAAAAGTTGATGCGCCCACTGCGGGGTTGTTACTGGCAATGTTCGTGTTTGGCATCGGTAAAGCGGCGGTTATGCCGATTCACCGCTGGCTCCCAGCGGCAATGGTCGCACCAACTCCGGTGAGCGCCCTGCTGCACGCTGTCGCTGTGGTAAAGGCCGGTGTTTTCAGTATCACTAAGATTATTATCTACATTTTTGGCGTGGATTGGCTATTTTCGTTAAGCACCACCCAATGGCTTGTCTGGATTACGTCGTTCACCATCATCGTGGCAAGCTTGATCGCTCTGCGTCAGACTAACTTGAAGCGCTTACTTGCCTACTCCACCATTGGGCAACTGTCTTATGTCGTTATGGCGAGCGCCATTCTGAAGCCGATGGCAGAAATCGGAGCGGCACTTCACATGGTCGCGCACGCCTTCGGAAAAATTACGCTGTTTTTCGCGGCCGGGGCAATTTACGTCGCGAGCAAAAAAATTGATATCACTCAGCTCGCTGGTATTGGCCGACGCATGCCAGTAACCATGGCAGCCTTTACCGTCGGTGCGCTAAGCATGATCGGCGTGCCACCAACCGGCGGCTTTGTATCGAAGTGGTACATATTGGGTGGCGCATTTGAAGCCGACAACTTTCTGGCCATTTTCACAATTATTGCCAGTACAGCCCTGAATGCAGCCTATTTCTTGCCAATTATTTATGCGGCCTGGTTCTTACCAGAGGACCAAGCCCCCAAAAAACCGCACGGAGAAGCACCGTGGCCCATGGTCGTTGCTTTGGCGCTTACCGCACTCTTGACCCTGGGATTTTTCTTTTTCAATGGCCCAGTTATTGAGATCGAAAGACAGCTCGTAGGAGGTCTGCAGTGACGCAAGATAACGAGATCAATGTGCGCAAAGCATGGATCATTTTTTCTGTGCTACTCGCACTGACTCTACTGGTCGAATTCGCCATAAAAGCGAAAACACCCTTTGAATCGTCGCAGTGGTGGGGTTTTGGCGCAGTCTTTGGTTTTTTTGCCTGCGCCGCGATGGTCGTCGTCGCGAAGCTGCTGGGCTACCTCCTAAAACGCCCGGAATCGTATTACGAGGACAGCAATGATTGAGTTTATCCCACCCGGATTGATTCTGCTGTGCGCAGCGCTGTGGGTTGCTGTCGTACCCAACCATTGGCACCGTCTGGGCTTGTTTGTGGGCCCGGTGCTGACCTTAATAGCGATTTGGTCTGTACCGGACGGTGTGTCTCTTACCGCGCCGTTTTTAGACTACGAACTCCAACTCATCGAGGCCAGCCCAGAGCGGCGCCTGTTCGCTACCATCTTCGCGACTATGGCGGGCGTGGGCGCTTTATACGCTTTTAAACACGCGCGACGACTGGAGCTTGCCTGTGGTTTCGCCTACGCCTCAGGGGCAATTGGTGTGAGCTTTGCCGGTGATCTAATCACGCTGTTCTTGTTTTGGGAGCTCATGGCGCTGTTCTCAACCTTAGTGGTGTGGTTTGGCGGAACGGCAGGCGCGCGAGCGGCCGGCATCCGCTACGCGATTGTGCACTTGTTGGGTGGCGTTATATTAAAAGTTGGTATCGAAGGGGTCGTGGTACACACGGGCTCAATCGACATTCAGGCGCTTCAGGCCAACAATTTCGATACTTACATGATGCTCTTGGGGATACTCATCAATGCGGCGGCGCCGCCAGTTTCAGCCTGGTTGTCTGACGCCTACCCAGAAGCTAGCCCAAGCGGCTCACTGTTTTTATCCGCGTTCACTACAAAAACTGCTGTACTGGCGCTGATACTGCTCTTTCCAGGAACGCCACTCCTCATTTATCTCGGCGTATTCATGATTATGTACGGCATTATTTGGGCCTTGCTCGAAAACAATGTGCGCCGCATCTTGGCATTCTCGATCGTGAACCAAGTGGGTTTTATGGTGGTCGCCGTGGGCATCGGTACGCCAATGGCCTTGAATGGCGCAACCGCTCATGCCTTCGCCCACATCATCTATAAGGCACTGCTGTTCATGAGCGCTGGCGTGGTGATTTATCACACCGGCAAAGAGAAGTGCAACGAACTGGGTGGCTTGTACAGAACCATGCCGCTGACCGCTTTTTGTGGCATCGTGGGCGCACTAGCGATTTCAAGCTTTCCGCTGACCTCGGGCTTCACCACTAAGACGATGATCTCGGAAGCAGCAGCGATGCAAGACTTAGTCTGGGTATGGTACGTTCTTGCTGCCGCCTCAGCAGGCGTATTTTTGCATGCGGGCATCAAGTTCCCTTGGTATGTTTTCTTTCAGAAAGATTCGGGCCTTAGACCCAAAGATGCGCCCTGGAATATGGCCGCCGCCATGCTGATCTTTGTAGGCTTATGTTTTGGTATCGGTATCTACCCAGAACCTTTCTATCAACTTCTGCCCTATCCAACGGAGTTTTCGGCTTACAAACCCGGAAAAGTCATATTCTACCTGCAGTTATTGTTGTTCTCGGGGCTCGCGTTCTTTTTACTGCTACCCCTCATGAAGCGCACCAATACTTTAACGCTAGACACCGATTGGTTCTGGCGCAAACTGGGCGCGAAGATCTCGGAACGAACCACTGACGTGATATCACGAGGCTACAGCAAAGCTTCGCACTCTGTCGGTGCGGGAATTAGCGCTGCACTCAAACCCATACTACCCTCGAGCGACCCAAGTAAAGACTCGGTGCCCGCTTGGTCCATTGGCACCACGGCGCTATGGATATCAACGCTGCTAAGCGCTTACGTGCTGGTTTATTATTGGTAATCGGCTGAACGGACCCATCGGGGTACAAAGCGGTTCGATTATTCGGGTAGCTGCGGTATCCTTGCGCCCTGTAAAAACGACCGGATAAAGAGCCATGACCAGCAATACAAGCTTTACGCTCACAGCCACCTGCCCTGCGAGTAGCGGAATTGTCGCAGCGGTAACCTCTTACCTATCCGACCAAGGTTGTTATCTATCGGAACTCCACCAATTCGACGATGAAGATACCGGTCGCTTTTTCTTGCGTACGGTGGGTCGTTTCGAGGTCAACACGATCTCACTGGACGCACTGCGCACAGGGTTTGCACCCATAGCACAAACGCTGAATATGGAATGGGCCTTTCACGATACCCTGGCCCCGATGAAGACCTTGATTATGGTCAGTAAGTTTGACCATTGTTTAGACGATTTGCTTTACCGTGTTCGCAAGAAAGAGCTGACCATCGACATCACCGCGGTCGTCTCTAACCACAAAGACTGCCGCGCGCTCGCCGAACGCGAAGGCATTCGCTTCGTTCATCTACCTGTCACGCCCGATAATAAAGCACAACAAGAGCAAGCCCTCTTGGACATTGTGAGCGAGACTCAAACCGAGCTCGTGGTGCTCGCCCGCTACATGCAGATCTTAAGCGACGACCTGTGCCAATCGCTCAAGGGCCGAGCCATCAACATTCACCATTCGTTCTTGCCAGGTTTTAAAGGCGCCAAACCCTACCATCAAGCCTACGAGCGTGGCGTAAAGCTTATTGGCGCTACCGCGCACTACGTCACCGCGGATCTGGACGAAGGCCCAATCATCGAACAATCGGTGCAACCCGTAGACCATACCTACACGCCGGAACAATTGGTTGCTGTTGGACGCGACACCGAAACCATGGCCTTGGCACGCGCCGTAAAACTGCACTCGGAGCACCGTGTATTTTTAGATGGCAACAAAACCGTGATTTTTAAGTAAGGCGGTTCAAATACTCAGCCCCCCAACGCTTTACTGAGCGACGAGCACTCGGGTCAAAATCCATATTTGTTGCACAATCCTGAGCTATACTCGCTGTCATATTAGGAGTAAGCCATGCCGATATCTCTGCGATCAAAACTTGCTCTCGCCTTTACCGTGGCAAGTTTGTGTCTGCTGGGTATGGTATATGCGTTAACGCAGCGAGGCTTTGACCGAGACTTTTTAGAATTTGTGGGCAAACAGCAGTTGCGAAATGCCAGCGAAGTCGAGCAGCGCCTCGTCGACCTGTATCAGCAAGAAAACGCCTGGCCCCCAGCGCATAGCGAGATCCTGAGGCGAGCCATAGCGGGCGACGTTATGGGGCGCGAACACGAACGCAGGCGCACTCGGCGCTTACTACTGCTGGACGCCGAGCAACGCATATTGATGGGCCCGAAACGCAATCCCAACAATCTCGTTAAGCAAGCGATCGCTGTAAACAACCAAACCATCGGTTATTTGGCCATACCTCGCATTCAGGCAATCCCCGCGGGCCTAGAACAATTATTTGCCGCTCAGCAAAAACGCAGTTTTGCTATCACGGCCGCCTTTGCCAGTATCGCCGCCTTTGGCTTTGCGTGGTGGTTTTCGGGGTATTTCACGGCGCCCATCCGAGCTTTGTCGCGCAACATCAATCTTCTGAATCAGGGCGAACGTGATGTAACACCCCCCACAACGAATACTCGGGAACTCAAAAGCTTGGCGACCGATATTGCGCAGCTAGCGGCTACGCTAAAAGAGCACGAGCAAGCCCAACAGCAGTGGCTTGCCGATATCGCTCATGAACTACGCACCCCCTTAACGGTACTCCAAGGTGAAGCTGAGGCGCTGCAAGACGGTATTCGGCCACTCGACCAACGCGCAGTTAGCTCGCTATTAGAAGAAATCAATCACCTCCATTTTTTGGTGAATGATCTCAACGATTTAGCCCAAGCTGATATCAACGCAATGGTTTTGAACGTTCAGGCTTGCAACTTAGTCGAGGCCATCGATGCCGCTATACAGCGGCATGCGAGCGCTTTGCAGGCAAAAGGGCACGGTATGGAACTCGCAATCGACAATAAAGAGTTTAATTTACTGGCTGACCCTCAGAGATTAGCCCAGATCCTAGACAACCTGTTGAGCAATTGCATTCGCTACTGCCAGTCAGAGGCGAATATTCGTTTCTCTGCGAAGCTGGCAGGCGACACAATCGAATGGTGCATCGAAGACTCAGGTCCGGGTTTTAGCGGCAACTTTGAGCGGCTGTTTGAACGGCTTTATCGCGCCGATAGCTCACGGCAAAGGGTGAGTGGCGGCGCCGGTTTGGGCTTGGCAATCGTGCGTTCGCTGGTGCTTGCTCATGGCGGTCAAGTTCACGCCGACGCATCCCCTTTGGGGGGATTGAAAGTCGCATTTTCTTGGCCTGTCGCTAAGGTGCCGTTGTGAGCTCTATCGCCATTATAGAAGACGACCCTAAGATCGCCAGACTATTGGCCGATTATCTCACGCAGGCGGGCTTTGATATCGCAACGGCACACAGCGGGCGAGAAGCCCTCACGCTTGCAACAAGTCAGCACTTTGATTTGTTTTTGTTGGATGTCATGCTGCCCGATGGCGATGGTTTTAGTGTGTGCAAACAGTTGCGGTTGTCTAGCTCAGCGCCCATTTTATTTTTAACCGCCCGCATTGCCGAAGAAGATCGGCTGATGGGCCTGGAACTTGGCGGCGACGACTACATCGTCAAACCTTTTAGCCCCCGCGAGGTCGTCGCTCGTGTTAAGGCCAATTTGCGCCGTCTCGCCCTGGATTCAGGTCAATCACCAACTAGCACTCTGCAACTTGACCAAGACACCTTGACCGCTCAGTTTAGAAACCGATCCACCGATTTAACAGCCATAGAGTTTGCATTACTCGCCGCGCTGACAGCCGCTCCTAACAGGCTATTCAATCGCGATGAATTAATTGATCGCATCTACAGCGACGGTCGCGTGGTCAGCGACAGAACTATTGATAGCCACATTAAGAAGCTCAGACAAAAATTAAGTCGCATCAACCAGGGCGAGGTCATAGAGGCGGTCTATGGCGCCGGCTACCGCTTTAAGCCTTGCACAAAATTACCTTAATTATTCCATAATTTGTGCACAATACAGTCGTACTATGAAACCGTGGCAGTGACGCAAGGCTGCCCTTCAACCCACAGGAGAGTTGTCATGAACACAAAAACCGTAATAAGTAGTATCGCTCTTGCATTGACTATGAGCGCGGGCGCATTTGCAATGCATCATGAAGATGGCGAGCGCGGCCTTGGTGACGGCAAGCGTCTAGAGAAAATGGCGCAGCAATTAGATCTTAACGACGAGCAAAAATCTCAAGTTGCGCAAATCATGAAAGCGCAGGGTGAAAAACGAAAGGCGATGATGGAAGCTCACAAAGCACAGCGCGACGCCATGCAAGCCGACATGCGCAGCCAACTCAGCGGCGTCTTAACGCCAGAGCAAATGCAGAAGCTCGACAACATGCGCGAAGAGCGTGATGAACGCCGCGAAGAAAAAATGGAGAAGTGGAAAGAAAAGCGCGAAAAGCACAAAGAACGTTACTAAACCCGTGCATGGCGGGCTGAGCTATCAGCCCGCAATCTTGCCATGAAACTGTAGCGATTTAGGGGTAAGCTGAGGCAACTGTCTAATTAGGAGTCTTGGTATGCCACTAGAATCGATAAAGCGCAGAACCCTCGTCAAAGGCCTGAGCGCGACGCTCGGCTTGCTCGCCCTCCGCGGCTTTAGCGTAAACGCAGAAAACCCTGTTCACTTCACTCACGGTATTGCCAGTGGCGATCCATTGCACGATCGCGTAATTCTTTGGACCCGCGTCATTCCGGGTCACGGCGCACACCAACAGCTTAAGGTCGAGTGGCAAATCGCGAGCGACGCCAAGTTCAGAAAAATGGTGGTTGAGGGTACGACCGAAACCGACGGCGGCCGAGACTACACCGTGAAAGTGGATGCCACGGGCTTGAAAGCCGGCAAACAATACTATTATCGCTTTACTTGTGAAGGCGTTAGCTCGATTGTTGGCAAGACCAAAACGCTGCCAAAGGGCAAGGTCCGAGAGTTTAAAATGGGTGTGGCATCCTGCTCAAACTATCCTCAGGGCTATTTCAACGCTTATCAAGACATGGCACAAGCTGATTTAGATGTGGTGCTGCATTTGGGTGACTACATTTATGAATACGCCGACGGTGTTTATTCCAACCCCATTGCGGTCGAGCAACTCGGTCGTCGAGTACAACCTAGCACCGAAATTATTGCGCTCGAGGACTACCGCATGCGCTACGGCTTGTACCGCACCGATGCCGACCTTCAAGCCCTGCATCGAAATCACCCAATGATCGCCGTTTGGGACGATCACGAACTCATGAATAACACCTGGCACTCGGGCGCTGAAAACCATAACGAAGGCGAAGGCGACTTCGGCACGCGTATTGCGGCAGCAAAAAAGGCCTACCACGAGTGGATGCCTATTCGCACCCGCGAATCTGACCAAGAGAATATTTATCGCAGCTTCGAGATTGGCAATCTAGCGGACTTAATCATGCTTGATACGCGTTTTGTCGGCCGCGATGAGCAGCTCGAGTACAGTAGAGATCTGGGCAAAGACCCCCGCACCTTTGCTGATACCAAACTGAACAAGCCCGAACGAGAACTGCTAGGCAAACCCCAAGCCGATTGGCTACGCAATAAACTACAAAAGAGTAAAACCCGAGGAGCCACTTGGCAGGTGCTGGGTCAGCAGGTACTCATGGGCAAAGTTTTGATACCCTCGATTGACCCCGCAATTGTCGACGAGGCGCCCATTCCCGACAGCTATAAACAGCGAATGAAGAGCATGCTAAACCTAGCCAAGCTAGGATTACCACTGAACCTAGATGCGTGGGATGGCTACCCAGCAGCGCGGGAACGCCTATATGACGACTTATTAGAGTACGCTGTGAACCCAATTTCATTGGCCGGAGATACACACAATGCGTGGGCCTTTAACCTGCGCAACGCTGAGGGTAATGCCGTCGGTATTGAGCTGGGCACCCCGGGGATATCCAGCCCAGGGCTTGAGAGCTTTCTGCCTCTGCCAATAGAAACGACCAAGGCATCGTTTTTGGCGTCCAGTCCTGAACTGGTCGAGGCCGACACCTCGCAACGAGGCTGGGCCCTGCTGACCCTGACACCCAGTGGGGCGGAGACACAATTTCGCTATGTCTCTACGGTACTTTCGCGCGAGTACTCGGTAACTAGCAGTGCACCGCTGCGCGCGTCTGCCGGCAAGCGTCGTTACAACAAAACCTAGAATCATGAGTCGCTCACCAGAGAACATCTGATGAGCGGCTTATCGCAGAACAAAGCGCTTACCAATCTAAAAAACAC
Source organism: Aequoribacter sp. (assembly GCF_965659035.1). Taxonomy (NCBI): domain Bacteria; kingdom Pseudomonadati; phylum Pseudomonadota; class Gammaproteobacteria; order Cellvibrionales; family Halieaceae; genus Aequoribacter; species Aequoribacter sp. The sequence continues at coordinate 13,884 of NZ_CBFHWH010000002.1, forward strand.
GCAATAAAAAACCCGGCCAGCTCACACTGACCGGGCTTTATTGAGCTCGCAGCCTAGAAATCCACGTAAACGCGAACACCGGCGATCATGGGCATGCCCGGTACGTAAGTCGGGATACCAATGCCCCCACCGGTATTACCGGCGTCGATCAAATACTCTTCGTCAAACACGTTATCAGCATATAACTCATACTTGATGGAGGAACCTTTGCGGTTCAGCATAACCGAGGCATCGGTAATCCAGTACGCGTCCTGCGACAAACCTGGGTAGTTTGAGCTCTCGAAGAACACTTCAGATTGGTAGGACATCAACAAATCCATATCCAGGGTCCAATCTGACCAATCGATACGCTTGTTGATGTTTAACGAACCCGACACCTCTGGGGCTAAGCGGAAGTTATTGCCGGCGTAATCAAATACCTGACCATCGGCTGTTTTATTCGCAAAGGTCGCATCCAGTAAACCTAGGCTTGCGCTAATCATTAGGGTGTCGCTTGGAATAAAGCGCGCGGTAGCTTCAAAGCCGGACATGGTCGAGTCGCCTACGGTCACCGTGATGCTTTGCAGCGTGGTAGCGTCCGTGTAGCTCTGCTGATAGTCCTGATACTGATACGTAAACAGGGCAGCGAACAACGACCAGCGATCACCCATATACTTAAAGCCGACATCGTAAGAGTCTACCGTTTCCGCCTTGGTGATCACCGTTGCACCGAAGTTAGGATCTACCACAGGCGAACGGCGGCCTTGGGCGTAGTTAAAGTAGAACGACAAATCGTCGCTGTAGGCGTAGTTCAACGCTAAGCGAGGCAAAGTCGCAGTGAAATCCTTTTCGGCTTCAAAAACCACAAAGTTGCGAGTTAGGCGCGTTTCGTCGATATAGCGAACACCCGCCGTCGCGTTGATTTTCTCCGTTAGCTGATACGAACCCTCAGCTACGATCGAGTTAATATCTAACTCGGCCTCAAAGGTGTACGGACCTTGCACAAACGAAGACGGCAAGTTCGGATCTGAGATTACCGTGCCATCGGCGTTGAACAAGCTTGAAACCAAGGTCGCGCGCAGGGCTTCGATCTGAGCCAAAGACGCCTTAGTCGAGATATTTTGGTTCAAGGGAATATCGGGGTTCGCCGCTTCTAAGGCTGCCTTTACCGCATCGAAAGTCCCACGTACGTAAGGGTCAACCATGACGTAGTAAGGTAATTTCGATTGATCTTGTGAATTCGAGATGCCCACAAATCCTGCGAACCGCTCACCATCATCAAATACAAGTCGCGCTGAAGCCCCGTATAAGATCGCGTCGTTGTCGAAATAGGCGTCCTGAATACGCAGGCCGGTACCATCTGCATCGAACGCTTCGTTTAACTCAACGTCTTTGTAATAGCCGTCAACGAGCGCAGACAAACTTTCTGAGAAACGATAATTGAAGGTAAAGTCGCCCGTGAGGAGCTTGCGTTCGATACCAAGCTCTGAACCAAAGCCCAGCTCGGCCGAGGTAAAAGGACTTAAGTTGCCATTTTTTGGTGCTATCGAGCCGGACTTAAAGGCAATGCCGGGCTGGTCGTTGTACTCATACCCCGCGCGCAACACTAAATCCCAGTTATCGTAGGTCGTTTTAAAGCTTGCACGTAAGGCTTGAACCGAGACACCGTTTAAATCGCCACCCTTACAGCTTTTTACAGCACCTGTGTGATCGGTAATTTGGCCACTCGGGTTGTATGAGTTCGCCGAACACGCCGTATTTTTGATGACACCATCCATCTCACGATAAATGCCTGCGATACGAAATGCGTTACGGTCGTTAACAGGTAAGTTGATCATAGCTTGTGTTTCGACGCCCGCCTCAGTGTTCAGAGCAAAACGCGCATCGGCGTCAAATGCAGAGTCAGGGGTATTGGTAATAATACTGACCGCGCCGTTAGCAGCGGCGACTCCGAATAAAGTTGGTTGGGGGCCTTTTAATACTTCGACACGAGCGATGTCGTACAATGCCGCGCTCGATACCGTTTTTTTCGAGATATCAAATCCATCTTGATACACCGAGATTCGGGGCGTTGCAGACACCGAGGCGGTGTCGTCGGTAATGCCACGGATGTTAAACGAGGGCAAGCTCACGGCTTGCTCTTGAATTACCACGTTGGGTAGCACTCGCGATAAATCATCTAATTCCGTCGTGTTAGTGCGCTCAAGAAATTCAGCCGAAATAACGTCCATCGTCGCCGCCACATCAAGCACGGATTGGTCACGCTTTTGGGCGGTTACGATAATTTCCTCCATCGCATTGGTGTCGGCAAACGACACTTGTGAGGCGGTCAACACCGCGATAGACAGTGCTTTAATACGGGTTTTCATTCGTTTCATGGTTGCTCCTTAATAGTCAACTGGGCCTGTGGACCCAGCACAAGGTTAGGAGCAAATCTTTGCGTTTTTCCTGCAGTTTGTTGACGAATTTGTAACCGTTGCATGACAGGAAACAGTCTTTTTACTACGAAGCAGGCATCGAGCAAAGGTGATTACGCATTTGCATGAGAGTATCATTCGTCTATCACTAAATTCGCAGCCGGACGACTCATGCCATCGTTTAATAGCAACCTAATACACCCCACGAAAATTGTGTGCATTGGCAAAAACTACGCCGCCCACATAGAAGAAATGGGCGGATTAAAGCCCGACGACATGACGGTGTTCCTCAAACCACCAACCGCATTAAGCGATACCCTACACGCGACCTTAGACGAGACACTGCACTACGAAACTGAAATTTGCTTGCTAATGCATGCCGGTCAGGTGCGGGGGCTTGCTGTAGGCTTTGACTTAACCAAACGGGAAACGCAAAACGGTCTGAAGAAACAGGGACTGCCATGGGAGCGGGCTAAAGCGTTTGATGGGGCTGCCGTGATCAGTGATTTCGTGACGGCACCTGACAGTTTGGACGATCTGCACTTGACCCTGCACATAAACGGCGAACTCAGGCAACAAGGGCACGTCAGTATGATGCTGTATCCACCACAGGTCATATTGAACGAGCTTAATCACTTTATGACGCTGTGCGACCAGGACATCATAATGACCGGGACGCCAGCAGGGGTTGGCCCAGTGGAAGCGGGCAGCGAATACAAAGCCACCGTTTACGACGGCGACCAAGTACTCGTTAGCCACACATGGGTCGCAGTTTAGTCGGCGTAACCCGGGGGCGGAACAAAACCCTGATGGTGCTGTTCCAGCAATGCAGCCACCGCCAGCGTCGTTTTATCTTCTAGATAGGCGCCCGCAATTTGCACACCAATGGGCATGCCGTCGCGGCTCATACCAACCGGTGCTACCGAGGCAGGCAAGCCTGCATTCAAAGTCACGCCAGCCCAACGCATCATATCGGTGTAGGGCCGCTGCTCGCCGTTAATGGTAAGGCGACGAGCCGACATGTCGGGCGTGTGATCATGCGCGAACGCTGTCGCGGGTGCACAGGGGCACAAAACCACATCGTATTGCTCGAAGAATCGCTCCCACTCGGCACGATTTTTCAGGCGCTGCTCTGAGGCCTTGGCCCAATCGCGATGACTCATAGCGATGCCGCGCATTTGTTCTAAACTATCCGAGTGATCGTTTGGATCGGCCGAAGCAGCCACTTTTTGTGCCATATCAAATACTGACTGTGGCATACCGGCGCCCATAACTGACATCAATAAGTGTAGGTAGGTGCGATGATTCTCAGCCAAATCAAACTTGGGGCGCGCTTCAAAATCTACCCTTGCGCCCGCGGTCTCTAAGGAGCGACCCGCGGCTACAATTGCGTCACGAATGTCCGCATCTACTGGGCAAAACTCATCGTCTGCCCAAACCGCCACACGCAGGTCATTAATGGATTCGAAACGTGCAGGCGGCAGATCCACGCGCCAAGCTTTGGCATCCATAGGGCCCGGGCCCAGCAGTACATCTAGTGCTTGAGCCACGTCCGCTGCACAGACGCCGAGTGGGCCCACTACCGACAAATCAGACTCGGTAATCACTGTTTGACCCGGTGGGATATGGCCCTGCTGTGACACAATGCCATAAGAAGGTTTATGACCAAAGACGCCGTTAAAGTGCGCCGGCGTTCGAATAGAACCGCCAATGTCACTGCCGACCTCTAGAGCCGACAGACCCGCCGCCAAGGCCGCGGCAGCGCCACCTGACGACCCACCACAAGTGCGCTCGATGTTCCACGGGTTGTTGGTCACACCGTACACCTCGTTGTAGCTTTGTAAGTCGGCACTCATAAAGGGCACATTGGTTTTACCCACAATAATGGCGCCTGCGGCACGATATCTCGCAACGCTAACCGCGTCGGTCTCGGGCACTTGGCCAGCGCGCGCGGGTATGCCACCCACTGTGACTAAACCCTGAGTGGCTAGCGCATCTTTTACCGTGATGGGCACACCATGCAGAGGCCCCCAATCTTCACCGCGCCCGGCGGCTAGATCCGCCGCTTTAGCGCGCGCTCGGGCTGTATCGATATCCATCGCGACCACTGCATTTAAGGCGGGATTAAAGCGCTGGATTCTATCGAGATAAAAATCAAGCACGCGCTCTGACGACAGTGTACCGGCCTTGATGTCTTTGGCGAGCTCAAATGCGCTGCGGTAAAGTATCTGAGTCATGGTGTTTCCTTATTGGTGTTTTATATGCGCTCAACCGCGGAAATAGCGCTGTGCGACAAACGGTGTTTTGGCGACTTCGACGTCCACCAGTTTGCCGCGAACATCCGCAAACAAAACGGTGCCAAGCGCCGCTGTCTCAGCACTTACGTACGCCATCGCCACGGGCTGCTCGAGGGTCGCCCCAAAACCACCGGAACACACCGTGCCGACCTGCCGTTGTTGTGCATCAAAGACGGCCGCGCCTTCACGCACTGGGCGTTTACCCAATACTTTCAGACCCACTCTGACTGTGTCAGTACCCTCGGCCCACTGCGCCTCGATAATAGTACTGCCCAAGTAACCGCCAGCACGCGCACCCTCGTGTCTGCGAGCTTTAGCGATGGCCCATTTTAAGCCAGCTTGAATGGGTGATATGTTTTCTTCGAGTTCGTGCCCATAAAGACACAAGCCTGCCTCTAAACGTAACGAATCACGAGCGCCAAGACCAATGGGCAGCACATCTGCGTGTGCCAAAAGTTTTTGCGCTAAGGCCTCGACATGCGAATTTGGGACCGATATTTCAAACCCGTCTTCGCCAGTGTAGCCCGAGCACGTGACATACACTTCCTCGCCGTCAAATTGTGCCCAGGTGCCTGTCATGAAAACCAAATTCTGGGTCTCTGGCAGCAGGTCATTCATCACCGCTCGCGCTTTGGGGCCCTGCAAGGCCAAAAGCGAATGCTGGCTAAGCACCTCTAAATTCACACTCGCCAAATGCGAGCGCAAATGCTCAAGATCTTTGTCTTTGCAGCCGGCATTAATCACCAGCATGAATTGATCCTCTGCCCAACGTGTAACGATCAAATCGTCAATGACTCCACCCGCTTCATTGGTCAGCAACGAATAGGTTTGGGCGTTCACAGCCAGACCCTCCAGATCGGCCGGCATTAAAGCTTCAAGCGCAGACACAGCCCCTTCCCCACTAACGACAACCTGCCCCATATGCGACACGTCAAACAAGCCAGCGGCTGTGCGCGTATGCAAATGTTCTTTGATAATTCCAGTTGGGTACTGAACGGGCATATTGTAGCCAGCAAAAGGCACAAGCTTGGCACCTAACGTTTGATGTAGTGACTCTAGAGGGACGCTTTTTAAGCTCATGGTAAGTTCCTGAAGTTGTGGCCTAGGCAGACTAATCAGCCACAAGCCAGAGAGCAAAGTAAAGGGCTTATCGGTTGGCGATATACGCCTTACAATATGGGGCTTATTGTAGGGCATTTAAATCAATGAGCAACGGCACAAACAAAGAACAGAACTGCGTAACTTTGATCGGCATGCCCGGAGCTGGTAAATCGAGCGTAGGTCGTTATTTGGCAAAAGCTCTCAAACTCAGATTTCACGATACCGATGATGACCTTGAACGCCGCGAAAACGCCACACTCCAAACCATCATGGATACCAAGGGTCTGGATTACTTCCGAGCGCTGGAAGAATCCCTGTTGTTAAACATCGATTTCCAGTCCGAAGTAATTGCAACGGGGGGTAGCGTTATTTATAGCCAGCCACTGATGACAAAACTGAAAGCGCTGGGGCCTGTAGTGTTTCTCGACGTCCCTCTTTTGACTTTGCAAGATCGGGTCGCACAAGACGCGCCCCGCGGTATGGCGAAAAGTCAGAATACGAGCTACGAAGAGCTGTATCAGCAACGGCATCCACTTTATTGCGCGTGGGCAGATATCACCATCGATTGCAGTGATTCAGCCAAACCCGAGACCATAGCAGATGCTATCGCAAAGCTATTGCGCGACTAGCAGGACGCGTCCGCGGACGTGTCCGAACTCACTTGCGCGCTGGATTGGGTAGCAAAAAAACCCACGCCGGTATTAGTCGACGCCATCAATAACCCACAAAATCTTTTAAAAACATCCGCTTATAGATTTCACCCGATAGAATCCAAAACTTGGCACGGCACCTGCAACTCTTATAAGCAAGCAGCGGCTTGTGCCACATCATGGACGATGAGTATTTTACGGCGAATACAGAGGCTGGGAGCCACACAAGCCGCCGCTTTCGATAAAAATATTTAATCGAAAAATTAAATATTTTTTGTTTTACAGAGGTCAAGGTGTAAGTGATATTGCGCGAAATTGGCTCACCGAATGTTGGAGTGTGACAGATGGCAAAGCATGACGACAGCAACGATACCGGCGATCTCGACGATTTTGACGATGAAGGTATGGGCTTGGACGATGACATAGACGTGCCATTGAATAATCTATCGGAAAAACAGCAACTTGCGGAAAAACGACGGCGTGCCGAACTGCGCATGGAAGAACGTCGCTTACGCGAAGAGATCGGTTATTACGATTTAAGCTTCGACGATCTTTAAGGCAAGTTAAAAGACACTGCGTCACCCGCCATACACCCCCCCCCTTGGGCGGGATATAGCTCTTTATCCCACCGACACTACATTCACGACGCTTCTGGTCCGTCAAACCCTACAGACTCAAATTACTGAGCTGTTGCTTAAGGCGGCGAACCACTGGGCTGGTGCGCATGTAAGGGTGCACTAGTAAAGTAAGAGGCGTGTCGAACTCTGGCGCCTCTGGCACTCTACAAATGCCCTGCTCTTGCAAGGTCGATTGCATGGCTTCAGGAAAGAAGCACGCACCCTGCTGGCGTATAACCTGCGCTATGGCCGCGTCCACCATGTTGGTTTGCAAGTAAGGAAAAGGGTCTTTCGTCACTTGGCGAACGTGAAAGCGTGAAAAAGCTGTGCCCCACTGCAAGTATATGTAACGCGTGCTCACTGCTTCAGCCAAATTCTTGATGCTGTGATGCGCAAATAGCCGCAAGTGCAAATCGCCGACGCAATGAGACTCGAGCTCGGGGGCCGCCGGCGTATCAAACACCAGAGCCGTATCGAGCGCACCCTCTCGCAACTTTTTCGCGATCATTTCTTGCGACAGGGTCTCGACGTGCAGTTTCAAATCCCCTATTTCATCGTGAAGTTGGTCAAAGCACGACTGCAGGGTATCGCACCAGAGCCCTTGGCGAATACCGACGCTCAAACGCAAATCGCCGCCCTCCCGTAGCGCAAAATCCTGTCTGGCTCGCAGCAAAGAAAACAATATCGATTCCGCGTGTGGAACCAAACGCTCACCTTCGGGGGTTAACTGGATATTGTTGCGATCGCGATGAAATAAAGGTGCGCCGAAGTAGGATTCTAGCTGCTTAATACGTGCACTGACTGCCGCCTGAGTAATGAATAGGTTATCGGCCGCTCGACCAAAATGTCGAGTGGCTTTGACTTCTAAGAAGGTGCGCAATAACTCGGTATCCATAGGCGGATTTTGACCTGCTTTAGTGAAATAGCAAGGGTTTTCATGCCCTCATCGCGAACCACGAAGTCACCGCGGCCGATAATAGCAATTTGCGTTTTGTCTAAAGAAAAAACGGATAACTACCTAGCCGGACCACCCTAGGGTACACTGCCCAAAATTGCGAAAAACTACAGTCTCTTGAATTCTTTCGACCCAAAGTCTTGGTATCAAGCCTCGAGCCCAAAGCAAACAGAGCGCGCCCGCTTAAGTGGCGACCGCCACACCGATGTCTGCGTCATAGGCGCTGGTCTTACCGGCCTATCGGCAGCGATCGCACTGCGTGATCTTGGGTTAAACGTGATGGTGCTAGAGGCCAAAACCGTAGGTTATGGCGCCTCCGGTCGCAATGGTGGTCACGTGGGTGTAGGACAACGGCGCGGTCAGCTGATTTTAGAGCGCTGGCTGGGTTTAGAGCATGCAAAAGCTCTGTGGCAGCTTGGCTTAGAGGCCGTAGATTTGGTCAGCGAGCTAATTTGTCGATTTGAGATCGAATGCGAGCTTAAAACCGGTAATTTGTTCGCATCTGCGAACCCCAAGCTGACCGCCGACTTACAGCGTGAAGTCGACCATTTACACACCGTCTACGACTACAGCGGCGCCCGCTATCTCAGCCCTCAGGAGCTTCAGCAAGAGACCGAGGCACAAGGCCTAATTGACGGCGTGCTCGACTCCAACGCCAAGCACCTGCACCCACTCAAGTACGTGCACGGCCTGGCTAGAGCCGCCGAGACACTAGGCTGTGAGATCTTCGAGTACACGCAGGTCACTCGCATTCAACAGGATTCCGATACCGTCAAGATTTACACCGAGCATGGCACTGTTTGTGCAAATAAAGTCGTGCTCGCGTGCAACGCCTATATCGACCAGTTGGAGCCCCGCCTTACCAGCAAGATCATGCCCATTAACAACTACATGATCGCCACGGAACCCCTATCCGAAGAGCTGGCTCGCTCAATCACTCGCTCGGACGTAGCCATTGCCGACTCACAGTTTGTCGTCAACTATTGGAAGCTTTCAGCAGATAAGCGTCTTTTGTTTGGCGGAGGTGAGACCTATTCGAGACGCTTCCCCGACAACATTAAAGCTTTTGTCAGACCTCATCTGCTTAGCCGGTACCCACAGCTAACCCAAACGCAGATTACGCACGGGTGGGGTGGCACGCTGGCGATTACGCGCAACCGTCTACCAAATGTAGGCCACATTAAACAGCAAGTGTATTACGCCCAGGGTTTTTCGGGCCACGGTATATCGATTGGCACACTAGCCGGTAAATTGATGGCCGAAGCGATAGTCGGGCAAGGCGATGGCTTCGAACAACTTTGCCGAATTCCAATAAAAAGCTTCCCCGGAGGCCCATTACTCAGGTGGTCAACCCTCGTCGCAGGCATGCTATTCTATAGCCTTAAAGACAAACTCAGCCCAAAGGTCAGGTCCCTCGTATGAAGCTAATCCCAGTCGCCTTGCTACTCAGCATATGTATCTCTGGTCTGGTCGGGTGTGCCGGCCATCCCGCCCACACAGCCAATTTAGAGCCCAACGATCTCGCTTCAGTCTCGAATAAAGTATTGTGTGACGCGGCCTATCCAGACGAAGGTTACTTGCCCACGCCCGAGATCGAGATGGAGGTTGCGCGGCGCGGGCTGAATTGCAGAAATTATACGTTTACGCGACGGCCGTGATTTAACGCTCAACGCGCATTGTCGGCAGCCAAAC
>NZ_CBFHWH010000002.1:23688-77073 GCF_965659035.1 Aequoribacter sp.
TAACAGACTTATAACCGTCCATCAAAAAAGGGCCCGTAGGCCCCTTTTAACTCCCAGCGCTTCAGTTGAGGTGTTTTTCCAGAAACGCCAGAACCTTGTTGTTGAGCTCAATGCGATTATCCACGTCGTAGAACCCGTGGCCTTCGCCATCTTTGGCTAACCATTCATAGGGATAATTGATTTCATCCAGCGCATCGCGCAGGGCTTCGGCGTGTTCGAAGGCGGCGCGGTGATCATCTACTCCATGAACAATAAACAAAGCTGCTTTCAGCTTATCTACATTGCGCGCGGGCGATTGCGCGATACGATCCGCTTCATTGTCCGGAAGTGTCGTATCAAGGTACGCTTCACCCCAGCGCGCAGTTTCAATATCTCCGGTTGTATAAAGCATATCAAGATCGTAAACCCCAACATAACCAATCGCGGCTTTATAAAGGTCGGGGTCAAGTATGGGCGATTGCAAGGCCGAATAGCCCCCGAAACTCGCACCAAAAATAGCTAAGCGGTTTTTGTCAGCAATGCCCTCATTAATTGCCCAATAGGTCGCATCGATGATGTCTTCTTGGGTTTTACGGCCCCACTCGCCATAGCCGGCGTCGCGGAAATTTGTACCATAGCCAGTCGAGCCTCGGAAATTGATTTGCAGCACCGCGTAGCCTTCAATTGCCAACATTTGAACCGAAGGATCATAACCCCACATATCTCTTGCATGGGGGCCCCCATGAGGCATCACAACCATTGGGAGGTTTTTGCCCTTGCTGTTGGGTGGCAACGTCAAATAGCCACGAAGCGTTGTACCATCGCGAGCACTTAATTCGATGGCATCTTGTGTAGCCAGGATCTTCGGGTCTATATGCGGGTAGGCATCCAGCAAGAAGGTCGCCTTTTTCTTCTCTGGCTCGAATAGATAATAGCGTGCCGGCAGATTCGGCGCCGACACCACGAATACAATTTTATCCCGATCTTCAGTAGCTGACGTTTGATAAACATATCCCTGAGGGAAGCTCGCCAACAGAGTTTGCTGCACTTGCGCCAATTCATGCGAGGAGTCTAGTGCGATGAACTCGGGATAATATTCGTCGATACGCACCCCATAAACCTGATCTTCTTTATCCGAGTACAACCTGCTGACGTCAGCCACCGGATGGACATAAACCTTTTCCGCTTCGCCTTTAAGCGGATCATACGAAAACACGCCAATCACCGACGTTTCAGGATCCGGTGCCAACATGAGAATACGCTCTTTGCCCTGCTCAAAAGTCAAGGGAGACACATCTTTTGTAAACGGCGAGTTCACCGGACGCCAATCGATCTTACCTTTGTCTCGATAAGAGAAAATCAAATTAAAATCGTCGTCCATACCCATCGCAAAACGCGCGTCTTTGTCTTCATCCAACAAAAATGTCGCGCCGCGAATATTGGTTTTGGTCAGTTCACGCGTCCGCCCATTGTGAATGTTCACGCGCATGACACTTGGCTGTAGATCTTTGCCCGCCACGCCACTCCATGGGTGGACTTCCACTAAGATGTGATCATCATCCAACTTACCCAGATAACGCCCTGAAGCCGCTATGGGCTCAACCCCCATAAAGCCAAAAATATTTTTGCCCTTAGAACCATCCGCATTCACCGCATATAACTCACCTGCACCACCGGGCATTTCCAGTGAACCGATCTTGCGTGCCATGGTAACCAGTAAGCGCTCATCGTTTAACCAGCGAATAGCTGCAACTTCCAGTGGATCTTTAAAGGTAACTAAAGACTTAACCGCTTTTGTCTCTAGATCAAGAATAGCGGCGGCGCGTTTTCCGTCTCGCAATATGCCAACCGCCAAATAATCGCCGCCTGGGGAGATCGACACGCTGGTAAACTCGGAGTGTTTCGCGAACATTTCAGCAACATCGGGTTGTTGGGCTATCGCTGCATTAACTATTCCTTGAGCCATCACAACGAAAATTAAAGCGAGGGTTTGAGCAACACGCATTCTATTCTCCAAAGGTTTTTCCATATTTCAATCCTAGCGCACTTTTGAGCAACCTTTCGAGTGGTTTTAGTTCTCTTTGGTAATGTTGCCATTCCTCGGTAAAACGAGCGGTCAGTGGCTCGCGGACCTGCGCCGAACTCAGCGTATCAATGTAACGCCCAGACTGCGCCCCTTGAAACGTCGTAGCAATTGGCTCAAGACCCAAGAATCGAGCCACACGAGAATCCACTGTGTTTGGGTCGTCCATCCAGCGTTCATAATCAATAAAACATATTTTTTCCGGCATGACGGCTTGCCAGTGAGATTTGTAGTCAATGTAGGCGGCGAAATACTCCGCCAAAGTCTCAAATTGATAAGAAAACTCGTATCCCGCAAACTGCTGTTTGTACAAAGACCAACATGCCGCTAATGGCGCTTTATCAAGCCATATAAATTTTGCGTGCGGCAAGACCGCACTAATTAGTGCTATCCATCGATAATTCAGCAGGAGCTTGTCGATGACGATGTTTGCCCCCGTTTGGCGTGCTGCTATATATTGGAGATAGTCGCTCAGGACTTTTCTCAGCTGAACATAAGAAGTATCTGAGCTTGAGTGGTCGTTAAGCCATACGCCAAGATTTCTATTCAGAATCTCAAGCTCACCCACACTGGTGACATCAGCATATTCAAGCAAGCGCTGTTCCAGCAAAGTACTGCCCGACCTGGGCAAGCCAACGATAAATACTGGCTGTGTATCGACATCTAGCGGTTTTAAATCTGTTTGCTCGATGGTTTTGTAATGTGCCATGACCGATCGCATAAGCCTCCGGTCATAGCCAACGTCATACGGCTGCTGCTGAGCGCGGATCAGATTTGCCGATTGGTAGGCAATAAAAGCTTTTTTGTACAAACTCTGACCGGCATACAGGGCACCCAAAGCGTAATTTAGATGCCCCCGATCAGTTGGATTTAAGTCTGCTTGGACAGCAACGCGCTCTGCAATGGATATAGCTTTTACTCGGTCCTGCTCGTCCAGAGGCATTTGACTCAGTCCCAGTAAGGCTTGTACGTTCCCCCTATCTGAGTCAAGAACTTGCCAAAGCATAGTGAGCGCTGCAGGATATACCCCAGTTTGGCGATATAAGTTCGCTAGATTGAGCGTGATGTCTGATCTACATTCTGCCGTCAACAAACTCTCGTAAATCGCTATTGCCTCCGAGATCTCACCTGTCGCCACCCGCAATTGGGCTCTTAAATGTGTTAAGGCCGCAGATTTTGGCCACGCCCTTGCCGCATGCACTAGTCCTTGCTCGGCTTCTTTGAGCTGTGTCGATTCAATCAACAGTCCAATGTACATTACCACGACTGACTCCCGACCAGAATCAATCGATAAACTATTGCGACAACTCTGCAGTGCCTGCGCAAGGTTGCCATTTAATCGATGCAACTTGGCACTTAATGACCACGTCCGTGCACTTGAGCGATGATGTTGCTGAAGCGCCGCAACCTTCGCCTCAGCGTCGGTTTTGTCCTCACGCGATAAAGCGCACTCAGCGCCGATAATAAGACCTGTCAAATCAGCCGGAGCAGTTGCGAGGATTTGAGTCGCTGCAGCCTCTGCACGCTCGAGATCGTTCAACTCAAAGTGTGCGCTAGCAAGGTTACCTTGTGCTTCAATGTAGTCAGGGCGCAACTCGATTGCGCGCTTAGCGGACAGCACGGCTTCTTCATAGGAACCTATTTTCAATAAAGTCGCCGCATGAATATTAAAGATATAAGGGTCATTGGGATAGTGTTCTAGTAACTGTCCTAAAACTCGAAGGGCGTCAGCAAAACGCCCTCGTCGATAATACTGAATGCAGTTTTGCACCGCGTCTCGTGGTGCAACATTCGCTTTGGACAACATCAAACAATTAAAACGTTTACTTTTCTTTCACCTTAAACCGCGTACCTGACACGGTTTTCAAAAAAACGCTTCCAAACATACCTTGCTCAAGCTCGACTTCGTCACCCACCTGCGCTAACGGGGCTATGCCACTTACCTGTTGAAAAACACGGCCGTCTTTAGAGACATACACTGGGCGGCGCTGATTATTCAAATAGATCTTTGCAATGACAAAGCCTTCGTATTCTTGTGCGGCAACATCGTAATTACCAATCACAGCGGCTTGAATAGATTCCTCGCGCTCTTTAATACGCGACACTGCCGGTCCCTGAACGTCTTTGGTGAGCGCCTCTTCGACACGCCCAGCGACCGAGTCATAGCACGCTAAACGCTCAGAGTCGTTGTTAATTTTACTGCAACTGAGCATATCCTGTGACGCCGCAGGAACACTAACAGTAGCGAGAATCGATACAAGAATTAAGTAATTTTGTGCGCGCATAGGGCCCATCCAATGATTGATTTGTCATCGCTTAGTATAGAGACTTCCGCAGAGCCAAAGCCAGCATCCGACAATATTTCCACAAAACGGTCAATGCCCTCCTGCGGCATAGCCACAGAACACATCTGCATGTGTCGCTCTCGAGTGGCTAAGGTTTCTTCGTAAACTCGCTTGATGAAGCGACTCGCGACCTGAGGCCCCTGACCTAGCACTTTAAAAAACTGCAAGCCACGAGTGACAAATTCAAACATGCTGGCATTGGCGGTGCTTAGATCGGTATTGCTTAGGTATTTCTCAGCGTACTGATTTACCTTTTTGCGCGCCTTCTCCGCCTTTGGATTGCGACTAAGAACGCGCAAATCACCTGCGACTTTGGCTTGGTGGGCGATAATTTGAAGTTGGTCTAGAAAGTCTCGAACTTCCCTCATATTGTATTCATTTACCGCACGAGCAGACATCTGCGAAACAATCGAATCAATATGATGGACTACGCCGAGATAGACCCCGTCTTTTTGAAGCACTCGACTCATCTCGGGTATCGATTTTTCGATATTGGAATACTCTATGCCGAACACTGAGCAAGCCATCGAAAAGCTGCCATCATTGAATGGCAGAGCCTCTATCGAGGTTCCCCCCAAAATCGTCGCTTGAATATTCTCTGCCTGATCCAAGCGCACTTGGACCGCATCTGGGATAGCAACTGCGGCTAAGTCAATGCCCTGGTACTGTAACGACAACCCCAAATCTAAACACATAGGAATCAGCGCACCATTACCACACGCCAACTCCAGTAATATTTCTGATCTTGGATTAGACGCAAACTGTTTTGCAAACCAATCCTTAATCGGCCCCTGATAACCCTCTTTAAAGTATTCACCAAAGGTTGTCGGATGTCCTTGCTGCCAAAACTCTGACCACGGATTCATGATATTTCCTAATGAAAAAAAAGGCCTGCAGAGCAGGCCTTCTCATTACTGCAGTACTCTGAAATTACATTTCAAGAGTGTAACGCAAGTACCATACGCGACCTACCAATGGATACTGGTATTCATCAACCTGAGTACCGAATGAATCCAACAATGGGTCTTCGTCAGTGACGTTATTCGCACCAAAGGTTACCGTACCCCAAGAATCGAAGTTGTAGCCGACAGACGCGTTCATAACATCCCACGCTTTGTACTTGGTGTCTGAGCTATTAGACTCCGACTCGCCAATGTAATCCCAAGCAAGGTTCGCGAACATATTGTTCATAGACCATGCAACGTAAGCATTCATACGCCATTCAGGGAAGCCCAACGTACCTGCAGCGTTGTACAAGTCGCCCGTACCGTAGCTACGCTCTGCATCGTAGTTCAAGTACTGCGTTGCATTCCAGCCCATGTTGAACTGTCCGTAGTCCGTAGACAACAGACCGTTTACAGCGTAGTCAAGTGCTTCACGCTCTACATCGGTTACCGCATTCTGGAAGCCCGCATCGATGCGAGTCACACCACCCACAGCATTACGCTCTACATTGGGGTTGTTTCCGTTGGTTTGCAAATCAACATCCAACTGGTCTTGGGCTGAGGTGTACTCGATCGCATCTTCAAGCGTTAACGTGAAGTGGTTGATCGAAGCATACCAGCCATCCAAGAACTCCCAAGTTACACCGATAGACATCGTTTCCGAGGTTTCAGCGTCAAGATTGGGGTTTGAACCAATATAGGTATCAAACTGCTTAGAAGGACATGGGTCCTGCCCAGCAATTTCACAACCTAAGTAGTCCCTTGCGCTCTCAGCTGAGAACGAAGTGGCACCGTACAAGTCTGACAGATCAGGAGCACGGAAGCCTTGTCCCCAAGAACCTTTAATCTGCACGCGGTCATAGCCCGGTACCGTCATGGTGAAACCTAGGCGAGGCGAAGTCGCTGTACCGAAATCAGAGTAATCGTCGTGACGAACGGCCGCATCAATTTCCAACCAGTCAGTCACTGGGAAGATCGCTTCTACAGAGAACGCGGTCACATCACGAGAACCTTCCGCAGAGTTACCCGCAGATCCACCGATCAGACCCGCTTCTGACTGAGCGTCGACAAGGGCTGCGTAATTCACTTCGTAGTACTCTGCACCAAAGTAGCTAGATGCAGTACCGCCCGCCATTTCGAACATATCCCACTGCAAACCGGCAAACCATTTTTTCATGTTTTGACGATCATCGTTATGGGTTGTCGCTTTGATGTTTGCGACGAACTGATCGAAGTCTTGGATGTCGTACGCAATGTTGTACGCAAGACCGGCGTAGCTCAGGTAGTACATACCTACTGACGACGACCGGTAGTCAGAGTAAGTGTAGTTCAGATCCCAGCTCAGATTGCTTGCCAACTCACCCGTCAAACCGATGTTGATATCTTTAAACGTATCGTTTACGACGTTGTCACGTGTACCGATGTCAGTCCAACGGAAGTAACCGAAGGTGGCACCGATATCGTTACGTGGATCACCAGGGATAGTTGGACCCGTAGCTGCTGGAGGTGCGTAGCGACCGAAAGACTCATTATCAGACATAATAACGTCGATATAACCATCAATGCTGTCGGTCAATTTGTACTCAGCAGAAACCCATGAGTTGATACGCTCCAAGCCAGCGCGGTTTGCAGACACAAGACCAAACGCATAGCCGCAGTAATATCCAGACTCAGGACCAAACACCAAGTCAGCGCGCATTACACCTGCGAAACCGTTAACACCATCCTGACAGTTAGCACCCGGTGTCACATACCACGTATTTTGGTCATTGGGATCGTATGCTACGTTCGGGTCATAATTTGGATTCAGTAGCGTATAGCCGTAAAACGAGACGCCAACAGTCTCAGCGTAACCGAGAATATCACCGTCACCGTCATAGTCGCCATAGCGCGCCGCGGTAAACTTGCGGTCGGCGTCAAAGATAGGGTCTTTCTTATCGAATTCGATACCGAAAGTCACGCTACCGCGGTCGTTAGATGCGCCTGCCAGGAAAGAAATACTTTCCTCTGTACCGTCATCACGATCTCGATCGCCCATACGGCCAGCAATACGCACACCGTCGTAACCTTTTTTCAGTACGACGTTTACTACACCCGCTACCGCGTCAGAGCCGTAAACTGCAGATGCACCGTCAGGAATGATTTCTACACGGTCAACCGCAGAGAAAGGAATCAGGTTCAAGTTCACGGTACCACCGCCACCCAAAGAAGGCGAGCCAGCGACACGGCGACCATTGATCAACACCAAAGTACGGCTTGCACCAGCACCGCGAAGGTTGATAGTCGCGTTTGACTGAGCGCTGCTACCTGATGACTCACGGAACGAACCCAGTGAGTTCAAAGTTGATGAACGCAGAGCGTCAGCAACAGAGATATCGCCTTGGATTTCCATGTCTTCAGCGTTAATTGTAATAATTTCTTGCGACTGGGTATTGGTGGTACGCTTGATACGCGAACCAGTAACCAGTACCTCTTCTACTACTTCTGCGCTCTCGTCAGCATCTTGCGCATAGGTATAACCGCCTGACAGCAACAGCGCGCCAGAGGTAATACCGATTGCGTAACGCACTGCATCTCGCATTGGGTTTGGTTTTACCATGTTACATCTCCCCGGTAAGAATAATTTAAGTTTTGGGTAACAAGGTCTTTATTTGACCCCATTATCCACAGCCGTCCACACCGTATGGACGGTAGCCCCACATTTATACTGCTTCAGAAAAAATTTTGAAAGGCGTTTTTGACAAGCCAAATCACAAATAATTCACAAAACCTTAAAAAAACTGCTTTTTTTTTCGTTTTGGCGCTGGGACGACAGAAAGCCGTCCACAAATGACCCCTAGCTCTTGAAGCCAAACACGTTGTCCGAGTGCAATTTTAATTGTGCAAGCTGTCGCAAATACGGTTGCAAGAATTTCTGATATTTTAAACCCGCTCCCAATGACTTCGTCGAGATGGGTTGGCGCACTTGGATAGAACTTGGGGTCAACACAGCCTGGGTGCTTTTTCGCAAGTCGTAGCAAGCCGGCTCATCGGCCAGCCCACAGTACGTCAACAGCCCAGAGATTTCAGTTTTAGGCGTTGATGCAAGTTTTGCATAATCGAGATGATAGATTTGCCCCGGGAACAGCGTGTTCCAATGATTCATCAACGAAACGTAGCCCTGCCAGTGAAAGATAATGCCTTCTAGCGAGTAGCTAAATTCATACCCTTTATCGAAGTAACGCCGATACACCCCCATCGCATTATCCAGAGGGTCGCGAACGACGTTGATGATCTTAGCTTTGGGGTATAGCAGTTTGATCAGACCGATATGCAAAAAATTATTGGGGTTTTTATCAATCAAATAAGGCGTCTGGCCATTGTACTGCTTTATCGCACCGCTATAGGCTTCCTGCATCTTAATTGCCAGATCTGCGTCTGGTGTATCCAGAAATTTGGCATACCCCCCCGCCTCTTCGAGCTCTATAGACAAATGCCCGAGCTTAACCAACTCGTCGGTCGCGGCAACCTGAGAATGTGCGGCTAGAATTTGCTCCACCAGCGTCGTACCCGATCTCGGCATCCCAACAATAAAAACGGGTGTAAAGTCGCTTTCAAGATATGATGAGATGGAAGATACTTGCATTAGCTCATTAATGAGCTTGTGGTACAGCTCTCCCTGAAAAGGTCTGATTTGGGCAAGAATATCGTTAGCCGCGTTAAAGTCTGCGAACGCTTGCTCATGGTTGCGGACTAAATCAAGCGCGTTGCCGCGGGCAAACAGTAATAGTGCACGATAGCCCGGCAAGGTTGACTCCAAATCTAAGAGCTTTTGGATCTCAGCCAAATCTTCTTCGTGCAGAGAGCGACTGCTTAAATCCGCCAAGGACCAATAGACGATGGCTCGCAGCGCTACCTCACCGTGAAGTGCTTTCCTGTAGGCTTGCTCGGCAGCACTGACATCGCCTAATGCCTTGTAGGCATGTCCCCGATTGACCGTAAGCATTGGGTCACTAAATCCTTTGCTCTCTGCGTCATCAAATAGATCTAGCGCATCTTGGGTATGCCCCACGCGCTGCAAGTTAATCGCTAGTTGATAAATAAGGCTTGGATCGTCTTGGGTTGATACGGCAGCCTGCAGAAGTGCAATCGCGTCGAAATAATCACCCTTGTCTATCGCATCTTGTATCGCAAGATCGAGCATGCTGTTTTACCCCTGTCAAATTCAAGTTCGCATCCTAAACCAAGGCAAGGCGAGTCTCCACTCAAGACTGGCAAAGTGTGAACTAAGCGTCTACATTTATAGGCTATATCCCAGTTATCGATAGGAAGTATCACCATGAAAACCCAAGCCGCCGTCGCCTTCAAAGCCGGAGCCCCGCTTGAAATCTGCGAGGTCGACCTCACAGGCCCTAAAGCGGGCGAAGTCTTGGTCGAGATCAAGGCCACGGGCGTGTGCCACACCGATGCCTTTACACTGTCAGGTGACGACCCGGAGGGGGCCTTCCCAGCCATATTAGGGCACGAAGGCGCAGGCATTGTGCGCGAGGTTGGCGCGGGCGTAACTTCCTTAAAGCCCGGTGATCACGTTATTCCTTTATACACCCCAGAGTGTCGCGAGTGCGATTTTTGCCTGCACCCCAAAACCAACCTATGCCAAGCCATTCGCACCACACAAGGCCAAGGTGTTATGCCTGACGGCACCAGCCGGTTTAGCTTAGATGGCACCCCCATTTTGCACTACATGGGTTGCTCGACCTTTTCGAATTACACCGTGCTACCTGAAATTGCCTTAGCAAAAGTGCGCGAAGACGCACCCTTCGACAAAATTTGCTACATCGGCTGCGGTGTCACCACGGGTATTGGTGCCGTCGCCTTCACCATGAAGGTTGAACCCGGCTCTACGGTTGCAGTGTTTGGCTTGGGCGGCATTGGTCTTAACGTCATTCAAGGTGCAAAAATGGTCGGTGCCACACGTATTATTGGCGTCGATTTAAACCCCGAGCGCGAGGCATTGGGGCGCCATTTTGGCATGACTGATTTCGTGAACCCTGCAGACTGCGAAAACTTGGTAGACCACATCGTACAAATGACCGGCGGCGGTGTGGACTACAGCTTCGAGTGTATTGGCAATGTGAATGTTATGCGCGATGCCCTAGAGTGCTGCCACAAAGGCTGGGGGCAAAGCTGCATTATTGGCGTAGCCGGCGCGGGTCAAGAGATTGCAACTCGGCCCTTCCAGTTGGTGACAGGCCGTTCGTGGCGCGGCACCGCTTTCGGGGGAGCCAGAGGCCGCACCGACGTGCCTAAGATTGTCGATTGGTACATGGAGGGCAAGATCAACATCGACGATTTAATCACCCACACTATGCCCTTAAGTGAGATAAACACCGCTTTTGACTTGATGCATGCTGGTAAGAGTATTCGCTCGGTCGTTTTGTATGATTAACATTCTTTCGCGCACTAAGGTCTTTGGCGGCGAGCACATTCGCTTCTCACACGAATCCCAGGTCAATAACTGCACCATGACTGCCGCTATTTTTTTACCGCCGCAGACACATGAGTTTGCTGCCCCCTTGTTGGTCTGGCTGTCGGGTCTGACCTGCAACGACGAGAACTTCATGACCAAAGCGGGCGCGTTTCGAGTTGCCGCCGAACTGGGTATTGCAATTGTGGCCCCCGACACCTCACCACGAGGCGAGCATGTGCCCGACGACCCAGAGGGCGCCTACGACTTCGGCTTGGGCGCAGGGTTTTATCTCAATGCCACACAGGCACCCTGGGATGAAAACTATCAGATGTACGATTATATCGTGTCAGAATTACCCGACGTGTTAGGCGAGCATTTCCCTGTCGATACCGACAACATGTCGATCTCGGGCCACTCGATGGGCGGCCATGGCGCGCTAACCATTGCACTGAAAAACCCCTCGCGCTTTCAATCGGTATCAGCCTTTGCGCCCATTTGCGCTCCCATGGATTGCGCTTGGGGTGAAAAGGCCTTTGCTAACTACTTGGGTGACAACGAAGATGAATGGGCCAAATACGATACCTGTGCCCTCATCGAGGCAGGCGCGCCCGAGCTACCCACCCTGATCGATCAAGGCTTAGCGGACTCATTTTTAGAGGATCAGCTACTGCTAGATGAACTGGAGGCCGTGTGCGAAGACACGGGTTACAACGCCATCATACGCAAACACCCAGGTTATGATCATTCGTACTTTTTTATCAGCACGTTTATCGACGATCATATTCGCTTTCATTGGGATCATTTGCGCGAGACTTAATGAGGTACTACGCGCTGTTAGTCGCCCCATAATAGTGCCACGCCAGCAGCGACAAGGCACTGCGGTGGGGGCGCCAGCGCTCACCCCACTGCTCGAGCTCGGCTTCGGTTAAACGCCCTTCGGCGCCCACCATGCGGCTAATACCCACTCGTACCGCCAAGTCACCGGTAGGCCAGACATCGGTGCGCTGCAGGTTAAACAATAAGTACATATGTGCGGACCAGCGCCCAAACCCGGGCAACGCGGTTAAAGCCTTAACCACCGATTCATCGTCCATACTGGGAAAGTCAGCTAACACTAACTCACCGTTCAGCAGGGCATCTGCCAGCGCCCGCAAATAGCGTATTTTGGGGCGCGACATGCCAACTGCTCGCAATTCGTCGTCGCTGAAACTGTGAATTTTACCGTAGCCGCCGTCACCCAATAAATCCGATAAGCGCTGATTAATGGTGGCGGCTGCCTTAGTACTTAACTGCTGGCCCACAATAATGCGCACCAACGCCATATCGTCCGATTTACCCACGCGCTCCGGCGGGTAGCCTACTTGCTGGAGTGCTTGTGCAACGTACTGGCAACGATCGGCGAGCGTATCTAGAGCTGAACAAACGTCAGGGTAAGATAAAGCCATGTTTTGGTTTGCTCCGCTACGATGTGATTTGAGTACTTTTGATGTAAGGCACACACCTGGCCCATGGCATACTGTAGCAACATTTACAGGGAATCACGATCATGTATTTCTGCTACCACAGCTCACCTTTGGGCACCCTGCGCTTGGCGGGTACCGACCAAGCACTGCACCAATTATTCTTTCCGAACGCTTTTGCGGTAGGCGAGGCTCCCGAGGACTGGATCTATCAAGAGGAGCCGTTTACCGCAGTGCGACAACAGCTCGACGCCTACTTTGCCGGCAAGCTAAAACACTTTGAATTAAATTTAGCCCCAAGCGGGACCCCGTTTCAGCGCGATGTGCTTAAGGCACTACAGCAAATACCGTATGGCGAAACGCGTGCCTACAGCGATATCGCCACAAGTATTGCGCGCCCCAAAGCCGTGCGCGCGGTGGGAGCTGCCAACGGCCGCAACCCAATCGCTATCATTATCCCGTGCCATCGAGTCATTGGCCGCAACGGCTCACTCACGGGATTTGGTGGCGGTTTAAAGGCAAAGCAATCGTTGCTGAACCTAGAAGCCAACCACTGTTGAAGTGTGCGCTTTTGTCGCACGCCTTGCTCTGTGAAGGGCTTTAGAATACGCGTTTTTGATGCAGGAACGATCAATGCAACGCTCTAAACTTTACTTGGCTTTAAGCTTTGCCTGCTTAAGCGCTCAAACCCTGGGTGATACCCAAAATCAAGAGGAGATTATCGTGACGGCGCCCGCTATGGCTGCACCGCTCACGGTGGCCATTGATGCCAAGGCTCCGCAACAGCCCATGCCGGCTAACGATGGGGCCGCATTTTTGAAGACGACGCCGGGCTTTAATGTTATTCGCAAAGGTGGCACCAGTGGCGATCCCGTTTTCCGTGGCCAAGCAGCTTCTCGATTAAATTTAGTCATGGATGGTATGGCTTTTGGTGGCGGTTGCGGCAGCCGCATGGACCCGCCCACGGCCTACATTTTTCCGGAAAGCTACGACACCGTAACCATTATTAAAGGCCCGCAAACCGTTGCGCATGGCGCTGGGCATTCTGCGGGCGTGGTTTTATTCGAAAACACAGCTAAGCCTGCAGAAGGGTTCTCAGGCGACCTGAGTCTGCTCAGCAGCGCATGGAACCGCACCGACGCTCTGGCCGATGTCCATTGGGGCAACGCCCAAGGCTTTGTCGACTTGAGTGCTAGCCACGCCGAATCAGACGACTACCAAGATGGTGCCGGCAACGAAGTCCACAGTGCTTACGAACGTCGTAGTGGCAGTGTTCGTGTTGGCTACACGCCGACACCACTTACCGAACTGTCTATTGATTATACTCAAAGCGAGGCCGAAGCGTCCTACGCCGATCGCGGCATGGATGGTGCTGTGTTCGACCGCGAAAGCTATGGCATCACCGCGCGCCATAAAGGCATCAGCGAACACCTTAAAAGTGCCGAGGTTCGAGCCTACCACACCTACATTGACCACGTGATGGACAACTACAGTCTGCGTGATAAAGCCCCGATGATGGGCTATATGGTCAGTAACCCTGACCGATCAACTGACGGCGTTAATGTGACTCTGGAATGGCATGTGACCGACGCTCGCAGTTTGACGACAGGCTTAGTTTGGCAAAGCGATGAGCATAGTAACCGATCGATGATGGGCATGACGAAAGCCATGGCGGACACCTACACAAGTAAACCTCGTCTGGTCGATTTGAGCACAGAGTCTGTGGGTGTGTTTGCAGAGTTAGAGCAACAATTAGGCGATCAAACCCGTTGGATTAGCGGCTTGCGCGTCGATGACTGGGAAGCCGACCGTTTAGGGCTTGCGACGCCAGTGAGCGCGTCTGAGACTGTCACTGCCGCGTTTACTCGGTTTGAATATGACTTTGCCGACGACTCGGTAACCACCTATTTTGGTATCGGCTACACCGAGCGCCCGATGGATTACTGGGAGGCCGTCAGCGCCGCGGGACTTACCGCAACCGCACAGCTAAAGCCCGAAGCAACCACCCAAGTAGACCTTGGATTTTTGTGGCGCCAAGGGCATTGGAATGGCTCCGTCTCGGCATTCTACGGGCTCGTGGACGACTACATTTTGATTTACTCGGGCATGATGCCCAGCCCTCGTTTAAATAACTGCGCCAGTGGCATGATGAGCGTAACCTGCAGCGGCAATATCAACGCAGAACGTTACGGTTTTGAGGCTGACGTGCAAGGTCAACTGAGTGATACGCTCAGCGTTAAAGCAAATATGGCATGGGTACGAGCCCACAACGACACTCACGATCGAGCACTCGCACAAACACCCCCGCTCGATTTAACCATCAGCCTAGAACACAAAGGTAAGGCTTGGACCAGCGGCCTAGTCGCGCGTTACATTGGCGAGCAAGACCGTATCGATCGCGGTTACGGCACCATCGTTGGTCAAGACATCGGCGCCACCGGTGAAGCGGCAATCTTATCCGTGCACTCATCAACCAACTTAACAAAAGATATTCGATTAGCTTTAGGGCTGGATAACATCGCCGATACCGACTACGCCGAGCATTTGTCTCGCGCGGGCAGCGCAGTCGAGGGCTACCCAGCAATTGACAAGGTCAGTGAGCCTGGCCGAACATGGTGGGCTAAATTATCTTATTCGTTTTAGGGTAGGCGCTTATGTCTCAAGACAACTCAGCCCAAAAGGTGTACTGGAATGACACCGCCGGACCCAGCTGGGTGGCGGCACAAGCCAACTTAGACGCCATGCTTGAACCGCTGTCGGCACAGGCGATTGCCAGAGCCGCAGCGCGGTCCAACGAGCAAGTATTGGATGTAGGCTGCGGTTGCGGGGCAACTACCCTAGCTCTTGCCGAATCGGGCGCACAAGTCACGGGCGTTGATTTATCAGAACCCATGATCAACCGCGCAAAAGAGCGTGCGGCGGGTTCTGACAACATTGAGCTGATCGTTAAAGACGCATGCGTCTACGACACTAAACATCAATTTGACCTGATATTTTCGCGGTTTGGGGTGATGTTTTTCGCCGACCCCTACGAAGCATTTGGGCACCTGCACGCACAGCTTAAACCTGACGGTCGTCTCGTATTTATCTGCTGGCAAGCGCCCGACCAAAACCCTTGGATGGCACTACCGGGCCGAGCGGTAGCGCCCTTCTTGCCACCACTCGATCCAGCGCCACAACCTACCGACCCAGGCCCGTTCGCGCTAGCCAACCCCGACTACTGCAGCGATATTCTGACACAAGCAGGTTTTCACAGTATCGAGCACCAAAGCATCGAGGCCGGCATGTATTTGGGCGCCGATCTTGATGAAGTCATGAACTACCAACGGTTTGTAGGACCCGTTGCGCGCGTCGTCAAAGAACTGCAGGGCGAGCAGCAAGAGGCAGCCATCGCGGCAGCGCGTGCGGCCTTCGAGCCGCATATGACGAAATCAGGGTTGAGCTTGCCAGGTCGAGCGTGGCTCGTATCAGCCACCGCGTAATGAAGCGGTGGCTCTGATTGCGATAAACATTCGTCAGTTAAGTGGAGGATTAACGCCCCCGCGTTTCCAATCGAGCGGCAAACTCTGACATCACAATCATGTAAAGCTCATCGCCTAGGTAACGATTTTCGACGCCGTGATCGATACTCGGATTGTCGTTGACCTCGATCACATACACCGATTCTCCACGCTGCTTAAGATCAACACCATACAAACCGTTACCTACCACAGCACAAGCTTTAACGGCTGCCGCAAGCACTTTAGTGGGCACCTCAAAAGTCGGCATAGCGTCAAACCCACCCGATTTAGAGCGTGCGGCGCCATGGTTGTAGATCTGCCAATGCTTGCGCGCCATGTGGTAGCGACAGGCATAAATCGGTTTGCCGTTTAGCACGCCTATGCGCCAATCAAATTCGGTAAAGCAAAATTCTTGTACTAAGACCAAGGCGGTATTGGTTAGTAGATCTTTTAGACGCTGTACGAGCGTCTCTCGAGAATCCACCTTAAATACGCCCAACGAAAACGAGCTCTCGGGCAGCTTTATCACCATCGGATACCCAAACATACCCTCAAGCATTTCCAGAGTCTCTTCACTTGCATCGGCCACGACCTTAGTTTTTAAACTGGGTACCTGGCTGTAAGCAAAGGCGTCGTGCAAAAAGACCTTATTGCAGCAGCGCAAAATGGATTTAGGGTCATCCATCACCACCAAACCTTCACGCTCAGCTAAGCTCGCCATTCGGTAGGTTGGGTGGTCAATGGCGGTGGTCTCACGAATGAACAAAGCGTCGAACTGCGTCAATCGTGTCATGTCATTATGCGAGATCAGCTCACTATTAATACCCAGTTTACCGGCCGCTTTACCGAACCTTTTGATCGCTTCTTTGTCGCTTGGGGGAAGAGGCTCGTTGGGGTCGACCAGAATCGCCAAATCCCAGCGGTATTTGCGTGCAGCTACCGGCTTGCGCCAACCTTCACTGACATAGTGCGATAAAGCATCTTCAAAAAAGTCTCGTTCATCGGCAGACACGTCGTTTAAACCCATGCGAGCGACACGAACGCGTAAATTAGGACCGAAGTTAATACTCACACGGAGCAAGGGTGCAGCGAATCGCTCGAACAAATGGCGGGCAAGACGGGCCCATTTAGGTTCGACGCTCCGCCCAACAAAGACTGAAAATTCAATCGGATCAGCCGTGACTTCAATAGAGCTCATAATGGCGGCGGGCAGGTCTATCCACCAATCGGCATCTTGGCTGGTTTGACGTAATTCGTTAATGGTCTGCACCGAAGGCAGCACCTTATGCTGTCGTGCTTCCGCTAATAGCGAGCAATAGTAACCTTTGGATAGATAATGCTCGGTGTCGCATAAATTCAATACTCGACGCTTGGCCTGGCCTAATTTTGGATAATCGCTCAGATAAGTATCGAACGAAATTATTTCAGCCGCATCCATAACTAAATCAGCGGCAGGGGCGTCGATAACGACAAGAGTTTTTAGCACGCAATTGCGCTCCAGATAAGGGTCTAAGAACCACCAAGAAGAGATGCTCTAGCGCCAGATGGGTGCTGTGACAGCGGCTAGGTGGACGCCTC
The DNA here is from genome assembly GCF_965659035.1 of Aequoribacter sp. NCBI lineage: Bacteria > Pseudomonadati > Pseudomonadota > Gammaproteobacteria > Cellvibrionales > Halieaceae > Aequoribacter > Aequoribacter sp. The sequence goes on from NZ_CBFHWH010000002.1 coordinate 41,027, forward strand.
GCAGATTACTCCCAATGTGTAAAAAAACAATATTTCCAAACTGATTAAAACAGGTAATTTTCAGCATACAGAGTATACTGGCGGGCACAGGAGAGACACGTGATTCACATTTGGATAGCAAACAGTTTCGTCGTCGCTTTAACCGTTGGTTTGCACTACGAATTTTTGTATCAACTCACCAAATTCTTGCCGCGCTTGCGCATTCGACACCGCTTCCGCATCGTCATTGGCGTATTTGCCTCACTGATTGCGCACGCTGTTCAAGTATGGATTTTTGCAGTGGCCTATTACTACATGCATCGCGGCGAAGATTGGGGCCAACTCGGTGGCGCATTCAATGGTTCTCTGACTGACGCCGCCTATTTTTCTTTTACGACCTACACCACACTCGGTTACGGCGATATTGAGCCCACAGGGCATTTGCGTTTTTTAGCGGGTATCGAATCGCTGACCGGTTTGGTTTTGATTACTTGGACGGCGTCGTTCTTGTACTTAGAAATGCGCAAAGACTGGGATATGCAGTGAGGTAAGTTCCACCATGAATCCGATTGATATTCGCGCGGCCACGCCTTCAGACGTGCCTCGCATTCTTGAGCTTATAACCGCGCTGGCGATCTACGAAAAAGAACCCGATGCGGTGGTCGCTACAGAACACGATTTACACACCGCCCTGTTTGACGATAAAGCGCGAGTTCATGCCGTACTGTGTGACATCGGCGACACTAACGTAGGCTTTGCACTGTACTTTTACAACTTCAGTACCTGGCGTGGCAAACACGGCATTTTCCTAGAGGACTTGTTTGTAGAGCCCGAACACCGCGGCAAGGGCGCCGGCCTAGCCTTACTTAAGTATCTGGCCAAAAAAGCGGTAAGCGAGGGATGTGAGCGCTTTGAATGGAATGTGCTGGATTGGAATACACCCTCGATCGAGTTTTACGAAAGCGTGGGAGCGGTTGCTATGAGCGAATGGATTGGGTATCGCTTATGCGGTACTGCCTTAACCGAATTCGCCGCCTCGTAAATACGATTAATCGAAACTGCGCTGCGACAGATAACCGCGCAAGAGAGACGCGATCCGTTATACTCTGGCAATGAATCTACTCGACCCCGATCAAAAACACCGCCTTTTTTGGTTGCTGCAAGCCGGCGGCTGGGCTGGTTGGGCGCTGTCGTTTTACTTAGGTGCGACGGTTTGGGGCGATCCACCCGATAACTACGAGTTTTACATTCCGATTATTGCCATGGTCGGCATGGCCCTGACCTTGGGTTTACGCTGGGCTTATCGTCTGACCTGGGATATGCGATTTGTCGCCAGGATCCTACCCTTTTTGCTGGGCTCTTATTTTGCGGGTGTACTGTGGATGGTCGCTCGTACCTTCATCTTTTTTTCGCTCTTCCCGGAGCAAAAAGCGGCCTTCGGCATTGAATCCAGCGCCGAGTTTTACAGCTATCTCGAAGGTGCGATTTCTGCTGCGTGGGTCATGTTTGGCTGGAGTGCTTTATACTTCGGCATCAAGTACTACATTTTGTTACAAGACGCCAAAGCCCGCGCACTAACCGCAGCATCAGTGGCCAACGAAGCACAGCTAAAAATGCTGCGCTACCAGCTTAACCCGCACTTTTTGTTCAACACCTTGAATGCGATTTCGACCCTGGTACTCGATAAAGACACCAACCTAGCGTCTGACATGATCAACAAGCTGTCGAAGTTTCTGCGCCACTCTCTAGAAACCGACCCCATGACCCAAATTACGGTCGATCAAGAGGTGGCGGCACTAAAACTGTATTTAGATATCGAGCAGGTTCGCTTTGGTAGTCGGCTGGAAGTCCTATTTTCTATTAACCCCGAAGTCAAACATGCCTTGGTCCCTTCTTTGATACTGCAACCCTTGGTCGAAAATGCCATTAAATATGGTATTAGCCAGTCGGTAAAAGGCGGCGCTATTGGCATTAGCGCCCACAAAGACGGCGATGATTTGCAGTTGATTATTTCTGACAACGGGCCCGGTTTAGATTTTAGTCAGGGCATCACACCCAAAGGCAGTGGCGTTGGTCTAGAAAACTGCCGCGAGCGACTAAAAGCCCTGTACGGCAATCGCCAAAGCTTAAAGCTTGGGCCGACCTTACCGCACGGATTAACCGTCTCCATTAACATACCTTTTAGCCAAGAGGCATAACCATGAGCCTACGCGCACTGATAGTTGATGACGAAGAGCTGGCCCGCCGTGGCTTACTGCGTCGCCTAGAGACCCTACCCAATGTCGAAGTCATTGGGCAGGCAAGCAATGGTTTTGAAGCCGTAGAAATGATCGGTGAGCTAAACCCCGACGTCGTGTTTTTAGACATACAAATGCCCGGCATGAATGGCTTTGATGTCATTGCAAAGCTGCAAAGTGACACTCTGCCATTAATTGTATTCACCACAGCGTATGATGAGTACGCCGTGGAAGCCTTTAAAGTGCACGCCATCGATTACCTGCTAAAACCCGTTGAAATTGACCGCTTAACCGATGCCGTAAAACGAGCTGCTGAACGCTTAAGCTTCGAGAAGAGTGACAGCTCGAAACAGGCTTTACTCGATTTGATGATGAGCGCAACCACCAAACACCCCAAAGAGATCAGCGCAACCGACACCGAAAATACAAAGAAAGGCGATACTTGGCCTGAAAAAATAGCGATTAAAGACGGTAGCGATATCACCCTAATTCGCGTCGCAGACATCGAGTGGGTCGATGCTGCCGGCGATTACATGTGTGTGCATGCGCAGGGCAACACCCATATCATGCGCATTACGATGCGCCAGCTCAGCGAAAAGCTCAACCCAGACGTTTTTTTACGCGTGCACCGTTCTACCATCGTAAACGTCAATCTAATAACGGGCGCTCAAGCGTTGACCAACGGCGAGTACACGCTCACCCTGAGCAATGGCACCAAACTCAAGGTCAGCCGCAGTTACCGTGACGTGATTAAACAGTTTTTATCGACCCATTAGGATAAACCCATGCAATATCTACACACCATGATTCGCGCCAGTGACCTAGACGCTACGCTTCATTTCTTTTGCGATTTGTTAGGTCTTGTCGAGGTCAATCGCTACGACAGCGAGCAGGGCCGCTTTACTTTGGTATTTTTAGCAGCCTCCGAAGATGTCGACCTTGCCAAAGAGCGCAAAGCACCATTGGTAGAAATCACCTATAACTGGGACCCAGAAGAGTACACCGGCGGCCGCAACTTCGGACACCTCGCTTACAGAGTGGCTAACATTTACGAGCTGTGTGAGCGCTTACAAGCCGGTGGCGTCACCATTAATCGCCCCCCGCGTGATGGCCACATGGCCTTTGTGCGATCCCCCGACGGTATCTCTATCGAGCTATTACAAGCTGGTGAATCTCTGCCCCCGGCCGAACCCTGGGCATCAATGCCCAATACCGGCGAGTGGTGATTTAGCGTCTTGTAAAAACGCAACAATGACGCTGGCTAAGGCGTCGCCATCATGGCCTTGGCTTAAACTGGCCAAGGCCTTGGGCAAGGCTTCATCGCCTATTCGGTCTTCACGAGAGACCATCAAGGCCTTGGAGTACTCTGGCACAAACTCTGGATGCCCCTGAAACGTCAGTACAGAGCCGCGCTTGTATAAAGCCGCGACAGGGCAAAAGTCGCTGCTCGCCAGTACCTCTAGTCCAACCGGCGCTTGCTGCACCTGATCTTGGTGACTCACCAACACCTTAAAATCGTCGGCGGGCATAGCCAGCCAGTCTGGTTTAAACCGCCATTGGTGACGATGCACACCCACACCCCATCCCCTATCGGATTTGCCTACACGTCCACCCAGTGCCTGCGCGACTAATTGATGACCAAAGCAAATTCCGATCAGTGGGATATCAGCCTGCACCAGGTCACGCACAAAATTTTCTAAAGGCGGCAGCCACTCATGATCCTCGTACACACCCGCTTTCGAGCCCGTGACAAGGTAAGCGCCATGTTGGTCTTTGCTATCGGGGTACTCACCTAACTGCACGTCATACACCGCAAACTGCAAATTGGGGTTAGCCCGCTTTAACACCGTCTGGAACATATCCGGGTACTCACCGAACCGCTCAGCCCATTCGGGACGCACCGAGTCGGTCTTTAAAATGGCGAAAGATTTCATAAAAGCTCCAAAAAACGGTCACATAAATGCCATCAGCGCCTCGCATTCTTGGCAGTATGAATATTTTATCTAGCCTACAAAATGTCGACCACGCCTTGTTTGCAAAAATCACAGGGCTGACACATTGTACTTTTTGCGTCCCCATGGCGCGGATATTTTCCAAGACCGGCGATGGTGTTCTGCATATTCTGGTTGCTATCGTGCTACTGATGTTACACCCCATGCCAGAGCTGGTGGTGTTAGCCTTAGCTACAACGATGCTACTCGAACGCGCACTGTACTGGCCACTAAAAAACTCATTAAAACGCCTGCGACCACCTGAAAAATTGGACGGGTTTAATAGCATCGTCACGGCGTCCGACCGCTTCTCGTTTCCAAGTGGACACAGCTCAGCGGCTTTTGCCCTCGCCATTCTGCTCAGTCTGGCTGTAGGCGGGTTTATGCCCGTACTGTTAGCGTGGGCTACGTGTGTAGCTTTGTCGCGAGTGGTATTAGGCGTGCATTTTCCTGGGGACATCATCGCCGGGGCATTGCTTGGCACCGCAGTCGCTTTTACTAACGCAGCCTATTGGGGGCTTATCTAATGCGAATTTTGTATGGCGTTCAAGGCACAGGACAAGGGCACATAAGCCGAGCACGGGCGATGGCAAAAGAGCTCGCTCGATACCCAGAACTCGATGTCACTTGGTTATTTAGCGGCAGGTCCAAAAGTCGACTATTCGACATGGAGTGCTTTGGCGACTACGCATGGCGCCGCGGGTTAACGTTTGCCTCGCGTGAGGGAAAATTGCACTACCTCGATACATTGCGCGCCAATAACGCACCCGCCTTTATCCGAGATGTGATCCAGCTTGACCTTGGCAGTTACGATTTGATTATCAGCGATTACGAGCCCGTGACCGCGTGGGCGGCCAAACTACGAGGCCGTGAATGCATTGGCATAGGGCATCAGTATGCCTTCGACGGCTCATCGCCCGTGGCGAAAGCCGATTGGCTATCAAAAACTATCATGCGCTTATTCGCACCGACAACCCGATCCGTAGGCCTGCATTGGTACCCGTTTAGTCAAAGCATTTGCCCGCCAATTATTGACTTACCCGATGCGATGCCGGCAACAGGTGAACACGTGCTGGTGTATTTACCCTTTGAGAACCAAACGACGGTGACTCGATGGCTGCAAGCACATGCTGATGTAGAATTTCGTCAGTACTCACCCGACGTACAAAATGAGACCCTAGCCAACGTCACGACCTGTCCGACTGACTACCAGGGTTTTAAGTACGACCTAGCCAACTGTAAAGGCGTGATTTGTAACTCTGGCTTCGAGCTTATCAGTGAGTGTTTGCAGTGGGGCAAACCCGTACTGACATTCCCAATGCGAGGCCAAATGGAGCAAAGCAGCAACGCCTTGGCGTTAGATCAACTCCAACTGGCCAAGGTATGCGACACGCTGGATTCCCACGCCTTAGGCGACTTTTTGCAAGGCCTGCGGCAGCAGTCATCGATTAACTTTCCGAATGTCGCTGCGGCTTTGGCACGCTGGATTCGCGACGGAGCAACAGAGTCGCCCATGAACCTTGCGGCCGATCTTTGGCGCGGGGTACGTATCGCGCAGCTTAATCCGCCAAAGAGCGAAGCACCCAAAGCTATAGCCGCGTAAAGGTGATTCCATCGCCTGCCTATTTGAGGTAGGGTTGCGGCTGTGTCAATAAGTCTAAAAACCATGCGACTACTGCTGCTCGTTCTATGCCTACTCGGCCTTAATGCGTCTGTCTTTTCTTCTGAGACGTACGTGGGGTCTGAGAACTGTGCTCAATGCCATCAGACGGAATATGCCCAGTGGAGCACCTCCCACCATCAGGCCGCTATGGCCAAGCCCTCCCGCACGACGGTGCTAGCACCCTTCGAAGGCGAGGAGTTTGTATGGTTTGGCAAAACAAGTCGCTTTCATCAAGACAACGGCCGATTTTTGATTACTACCGACGACACCGGGGCCGGTGAAACGACTTTCGAAGTCGCCTACACCTTTGGCGTCTTCCCCCTGCAGCAATATCTCATTCCGACCGATAAAGGACGATTGCAAAGCTTTACCGTCGCCTGGGACGCACGCCCGGAAAGCGAGAATGGGCAACGTTGGTATCATTTAACAACCGATGAATACATTGCTCCGGATGACCCACTGCACTGGAGCGGGTTGTATCAGAACTGGAACAATTCCTGCGCCGAGTGCCACTCGACCGACGTTAACAAAAACTACGACGCAACAAATGACAGCTACAACACGACATTTACCGAAGTATCGGTCGGTTGCGAGGCCTGTCATGGGCCTGGGCAAGCCCATCTGGCATGGGCACAAGGCGATCTAAGCCAAGCCGCACCACCGTGGCCAAGTCAACTTAAACAAAGAGCGCAATGGGCGTTTAACGATAAGGCTATCGCGCAGCGCGTCTCTGCAAACGATAACGATGCGCAAATTAACACCTGCGCGCGCTGTCATTCACGCCGCAGCCACCTCGGTGATTACCAACACGGACAAGCACTGTCCCAAACCCATCGCCTTGCCTTACTCGAGCCAGGCCTTTACTACCCCGACGGGCAAATCCAAGATGAAGTGTTCGTGCATGGGTCCTTCATACAAAGCAAAATGTACCAAGCTGGTGTAACCTGCACTGACTGTCACAACCCTCACAGCGGCAAAATCTACACGCAGACCAACGCGCTTTGTGCCAGCTGTCACCAAGCCGAGGTTTTCGACACCCCCAAGCACCATCACCATCAACCAAGCTCGGCCGGAGCAGAATGTGTCGACTGCCATATGAGCACAACGACCTATATGGGGGTCGATGCGCGACGTGACCATAGCATGCAAATCCCTCGGCCTGACCTAACCATCAACACCGGTACACCCAACGCCTGCAACAAATGCCACGAGGATAAAACTGCCGACTGGGCAATGATGCTCTTAAGCGAATGGGGTCAGTTGCGACGCGACCAACAGACCGAGCGCACTCTAGCTTTTCATGCCGCGAGCCTTGGGCAAGCCAAAGGCCAGCAAACTCTGCAGGAAATCGCCTTGTCTGAGGCGCAACCGGCCATTTGGCGAGCCAGTGCAATCAACGCCTTGGTAGTGAATAATCAAAGTGCGCTGACTACCCTGCAGCTAGCACTCACAAGTTCGGACCCCTTAATTCGCCAAAGTGCTGTGCGCCAAGCCGGTAACCTGCCAGACAATCTGAAGAACGAAGTATTACTACCTTTGCTGGGAGATGAAGACCTCGGCGTACGACTGACGCTGGCATTTGCGCTCGCAGGCATAGCCGATGTAAACCTTTCTAAAGCGCAAGCACAGCAACTGCGGACACTAGATACCGAGTATCGCGCCATTGCTGAACGCCACTTAGACCAAGCAGAACAGCATCTTAATTTAGGTGACTACGAAACACGCCAGGGCAATATCGAAGCGGCATTAAGTCACTACCAAACCGCCTTAAGCAAGAACTCGCAACTGTTAGCCGCCTATATAAACAAAGCCGATTTAGAGGCAAACTCTGGCAACAACGAGACGGCGATCGACACACTCCAACACGGGCTAACGCAGATTACAGATAACCCAGACCTGGCGTTTGCGCTGGCGCTGGCCCACATTCGTGCTCAAGATTACGACCAAGGATTACAACAATTGGCTATAGCGGCTAAAGCAGAATCGGCACGCTACCGCTACACCTACGCCATCGCGCTGCACGGTCAGGGCAAATTGCACGACGCCTTAGCAATATTAAAAGGGGTGCGCCGCAAGTGGCCTGATAATGAAGAAGCTTTGCAAGCCCTGGCGCAGTTCGCGGTAGAGGCCAAGGACACGCGCACCGCACTCGAGGCAGTGCGCCAACTTACCGAGTTAGCACCAGATAATCGCCAGTATCAGGTCTGGCGCCAGCAACTCGAACGAATCGCTATTGCGCGTTAGTCAAACGTAGATTAAAACTCACAGGCACAGTTTGCCCAATGGTTTTGAGCCCGGCCACCACGCGCAATGCCTCGACGCCCTCGGCCAAACCAAAATCGGCGGCTCGCACCAAAATAGGATTAACTGTGCTGACGTACAGCGCACCCTCAGCTTGACTGACCCACACATCGGCCACTGCGGTCTGAGCGGAGCCATGCAAACTTAAGGTCAGCGGAATACTCGCCATTTGGGGCGCCGCACCCACTGCGGCTAGATCTAACTCGCCCAAGCTGCCGCTCAAGGTCGCCTTCGGGAACTCTGCCACCTTAAACAACATGTCGCGCATGCGCTCATTGCGAATACCGATGCGAGTTTCGACGCTTGCAAGCTCGATATCTGCGCGTATCTCTCCAGCATCAGAAACCGCCACGTCAAAGACTTCAAAGGCGTGTTGCTCGACCACACCCGCGTTTTTATCACTCAAAAACGTCAGAGTGGATTGGCTTGAATCGAGCTGCCAATCTGCCCATGTGCCTGCACTGCTCAACATCAGCGCCGCCGCCATTACGCTCTGCTTTAACATCTTTTTACTCCTAATGTCGCAAGGGACCAATGGTTTATATCAACACTTCCGCGATATTACCTTTCGTTTCAAGCCATTGACGACGATCGCTCGAACGTTTTTTCGCCAGTAACATATCAAAGACCTGCATGGTGTCATCACCGTGGTCTAAACGCAGCTGGACTAAGCGTCGAGTGTCGGGCGCCATGGTTGTTTCACGCAATTGTAGCGGATTCATTTCGCCCAAACCCTTAAAGCGCTGCACGTTCACTTTGGCGCGTTTATTCTCGGCCTCGATACGGTCCAGTATGCCCTGCTTCTCGCTATCATCCAGCGCGTAGTAAACCTCTTTGCCCACATCGATTCGGTACAAAGGCGGCATGGCAACATAAACGTGGCCCGCAGTAATCAAGGGCTTAAAGTGGCGCACGAACAAGGCACAAATCAAGGTAGCAATGTGCAGACCATCGGAGTCAGCATCGGCCAAAATGCACACTTTGTGGTAGCGTAAACCCGATAAATCATCGCTGGCGGGATCGACCCCCAACGCCACCGAGATGTTGTGCACTTCCTGCGAAGCTAAAATCTCTTGTGAGTCGACTTCCCAAGTGTTCAGAATTTTACCACGCAAGGGCAAAATCGCCTGAAACTCGCGGTCACGCGCCTGTTTCGCCGAGCCCCCCGCGGAATCACCCTCTACTAAAAATAGCTCACCGCGCGCGGGATCTTCACCCGAACAATCAGCCAATTTACCGGGCAAGGCGGGGCCCGAAGTCACTTTTTTGCGCACCACTTTTTTGGCGGAGCGCACTCTGCGCTGAGCATTATTAATGCACAATTCCGCCAATTGTTCGGCGTACTCAGTTTCTTGATTCAACCACAAACTAAAAGCATCTTTCGCAACACCCGACACAAAGGCGGCGGCTTCGCGAGACGATAAACGCTCTTTGGTTTGTCCCGAAAACTGAGGGTCCTCAAGCTTCACCGACAGCACAAAAGCACATCGATCCCAAATGTCCTCAGGCGCCAGCTTAATACCCCGAGGCAACAGGCTTCTGAGCTCGCAAAAGTCTCGCAAAGCATCGAGCAAACCCGTTCTTAAACCATTAACGTGGGTGCCGCCCTGAGACGTAGGAATTAAGTTGACATAACTTTCAGTGATCAGCTCGCCGCCCTCTGGCAACCACTGTACAGCCCAATCCACCGCCGAGTGCTGAGCACTAAAACTGCCGGTGTAAGGACTGGGCGGCAACACTTCGTAACCGTCGGTCGCTTGCTGCAAATAATCTTTTAAACCGTCTTCGTAATACCAGCTCTCGGATTCTTTCTTGGCATCGTCTACAAAGTTCACGCGCAAACCCGGGCACAGCACCGCCTTGGCCCTGAGCACATGCTTTAGGCGCGGAATCGAGATATTAACGGAGTCAAAGTACTGTGGGTCGGGCCAAAAATGTACGGTAGTACCAGTATTGCGACGCCCGCAGGTATCGATGACCTCAAGATCGCGGGATTTTTCCCCACCCGCAAACGCCATACTGTACACTTGCGCGTCGCGCTTGATGGTAATTTCTAAACGCTGAGAAAGCGCATTAACGACCGACACCCCTACGCCGTGTAACCCGCCACTAAACTGATAGTTCTTATTCGAGAATTTACCGCCGGCGTGCAAGGTCGACAGAATAACCTCTACACCGGGCTTGCCTTGCTCTGGGTGGATGTCCACGGGCATGCCGCGCCCATTATCGCTGACCGAAACTGAACCGTCTTTGAACACCACCACATCGATTTCACTGGCGAAACCCGCCAAGGCCTCATCGACACTGTTATCAATGACTTCCTGCGCAAGGTGATTTGGGCGCGCTGTATCGGTATACATACCAGGGCGCTTACGCACCGGCTCAAGCCCCGTTAAGACCTCAATATCTTGTGCTGTGTACTGACTCATACCTACCACATAATCTAAAACAAGGGTCTAGTGTAGCCCAAAGCTTTGTCAGCGGGTATGGGTTTAAGGGGATTTATAAATAACCTGAAGAGCCCAAATCAACGGTAAAGCTGCGATCGGTGACGCGGTAGACTTGGGTGTTAATCGAGCCATCGGGCAAGAGCTGTAAATGACGGAAACCCGGAGGTAAATCATCGACCTTGAAATCGTCGCTATGCCGCGCAAACTGAATGCAGGTAGAGGGCGTAGCCAACATCCGTACGCTCTTGCGCAGATAATCGACTTCTTGATGTACATGCCCCCACAGCACCGCTTTCGCATTTGGGTATTGTTCGATCACCGCAAACATCTCATCGGCATCAAGGACAGCCTGAGAATCAATCCAAGCGCTGCCAACGGGCTCGGGCTGATGATGCAAGCATACGAGAGTGTTCAGCCCCGCATCGGCGCCTGCTTGCAGAGCTTCTTCTAACAAAGCCAACTGTCTAGGGCCTAAGCGGCCACCCACCTGCCCTGGGATTTGGGAGTTCAGCATCACAATTTGCCATGCGCCCACCCGGATATCGTTGCGAATTAAATCTTTGTTGTCGTCTGTTGCTCGACGCAAGGTTTCGGCATGATCGTGATTACCCAACAGCCAAAACTGGTGTTGACAGACCGAGCGCGTGTAATCGCGCAAACGGAAATAGGCGTTCAAGGCACCTTGGTCTGACAAATCACCCGTGGCTAACATGAGAGCAGGCGCTGGTAACACTTTGCCGGCTAAATCTAATACGGCCAGGAGCGAATCATCAGTATCCATCGACAGTAAAGGCGTATTGGGCTCTACCCCCAAATGCGTGTCGGTTATTTGCAGCACGTCCACTGCTTGCGCCGGGTCGTGCTCGATGACGATGGTGTCGAGTAAACTAGTCATCGTGATCACCCAACATGGATTGCTGCGAACACGTAATATCAAGCTGGGATACGCTGTAACCTCTGGCCAAAATGTGCTCTAACCACTCAGCCACAAATTGGTTCTGCTGTACTTTCTCGTCTTTTTGCAGCATCGCTTTGTTGGGGTATTGGTAACGACCCTGAATGTGTCGACTACCCTGAAACGAGCGCACTTCTAACATTCTGGCGTCGTGATAAGCGCGCACTTCGAGCTCGAAGCTTTTAGCCCATTCGGGCGCAGCGCCGATCAGCTGCTTTATCTTGAAGGTCGTGGTGTAGCGACAGCGCTCGGTGACCGCCAACACAATGCGGGCGTGGTCTAGGGCAATAACGCGCTCGTTGCATTGTTCGTAAGCGGGGAATAGGCGCAAAAACCGAGCGTAGTTCGATTCGCAAATGGCGTGCAACGACGACAAGCTCAACTTGTAGCGCGCTGATACCGCTCTTTGGCGAGTCGATTGCTTCATTGATTACGTCATAAGCCCATAGATAGTGAACGATGGTATTACAAAAACGGAAGCACCGCACCTTTGAAAAGTGATCTAGCTCACCTATTTTGCGCTGATATGAATCAAAAGTGGGGCAGTCTGCGTATAAGACTTACACAACGTGCATGCTTTGTGCGCTCAGCGCTGTTAAACTAATCCTTTTGAACAAGGGCCCACTAATGAAGCTTCGGTTACTTACTTCGACCTTCGCGGCACTGGTATTCTCCGCCACCGTAAGCCACGCGCAATCACTTCAAGATATCTACGAATTGGCCTTAGAGAACGATGCGCAGCTCAAAGCCTACGCCGCACAGTTCAGAGCCGACCGTGAACAAGAGACACTGGCCAAGTCGGCACTGCTACCCCAAGTGGGCGCCAGCTATGACTACAACGAGACTGAGACCAGCACGGTGGCCAACAGTCTGGTGGGCTTAGACGCTAACGGCAACGGCATCATCGAAGAGATCGAGAGCTTCTCTGACACAACCTCCAAAGGCTACACCGTATCATTGAGCCAAGCCCTGTTTGATTTACCCGCATGGTTTACTTTTCAAGCCAGCAAATCGCTCAGCGAACAAGCTGAAGCGACGTTTGCCGCGCAACAACAAGATTTAATCGTGCGCGTATCGGAAGCCTACTTTGGCGTACTGCGCGCGAAAGATAACTTAGAAGCATCCAAAGCCCAAGAGCGTGCACTTGAACGACAGCTAGAGCAAACTCAGCAGCGCTTTGAAGTCGGCCTAATTGCACTTACCGATGTGCATGAGGCACAGGCCGCTTTTGACCTTGCCCGCGTTGGCCGCTTAACGGATGAGAACCGCCTCGATGTGGCTCTCGAGAACTTATCGGTGCTAACCAACGTAGAACATGAGCGTTTGTTTACACTGAGCTCTGACTTTCCGGTCGCACCGCCTGAACCGGCCGATCGCGCGGCGTGGGTAGATTTTGCGCTTGAAAACAACCTGCAGCTCAAAGCCTCGCGCTTAGGCGAAACCGCAGCGCAACAAAATGCCAAAGCCAAACGCTTGGAGCATGCGCCCACAATCAGCGGGTCTTTCTCGACTTCAGATTTCGAAACCGAGGGTGTAAGCCGTCAAGATTCGATCTTCAACGTACCCCCAAGAAGCGATCGAGAGCAAGACGTGGTGCGTTTGCGCTTAGAAGTACCCTTGTTCGCTGGTGGCGCGATCAGCGCTAACCGTCGTCGAGCAGCAGAGCAGTTTAACGCGGCGCGCGAGTCTCGCATTGGCTTACAGCGCAACACTATTGCCCAGACACGCGCGCTACACATGACTGTTTTGAGCGACGCGGCGCGAGTGAAGGCGCGCGCCCAAGCTATTGTGTCGTCTAAAAGTGCCTTAGAAGCAACACAGGCGGGTTACAACGTCGGCACGCGTAACGTGGTTGATGTACTAAACGCGCAAAACGCCCTGTATGCAGCGGAGCGCGATTACGCTAATACGCGCTACGATTATGTACTGAACCAACTCCGTCTAAAGCAGCAAGCCGGCTTGTTAAGTCCCAAGGATGTGGCGGATTTGAGCAAGTACCTCGAAGCACCCAAAGCTGTTACTCAATCAGGCCAATAAGGGCTTGATTGCTTGTACGAGGCGCTCCAGCGCGCCTCGCTCCCCCTCTACCGCAGTTTGGCCACGAGAACCCATCACCCGACGGTTGGTGTCATTACCCAGTAAACCCGACAGGACCAGCGCCAACTCCTCGGCGTCTTTTGCAATTAGCATCGCCTGAGCTTTTATGAGCAAACGGCTTGCATAAGCAAAATTAAAGGTATGTGGTCCTGACACTACCGGAACGCCCCACTGCGCAGCCTCAAGCATATTGTGGCCTCCGGTCGGTACTAAAGACCCGCCCATAAAAACGATATCGGCGGCACCTAACATCGGCACCAACTCGCCCATAGTGTCCGCCACAACAACCTGCGTATCCACCTCAATGGTGGGGTTTGAAGAACGGCGAATCGTCTTCGGATTCGCTGCAAGCGCCATTTGAAATACGCGCTCAAACCGATCGGGGTGCCTAGGCACGATGCAAAGCAACAGCTTCGGCCGCTGCTTAGCGAGCGCCTCATAAGCCCGCAAAAGTTGCTGCTCCTCTCCTTCGTGTGTGCTGGCCGCCACCCACACCTCGCGTGTACTACCGCCCCACTGATCGCGAATAACGCCAGCCTGTCCGCGGAGTTCGGGCGTCAAATGTTGATCAAACTTTATGTTTCCCGAGATGGCCAAGCGCGAAGGTTCAACACCCAAGGCAATAAAACGCCTAGCGTCCGCTTTGGTTTGCGCCACAATCAAGTCCAACGATTGCAGCGTCGGTGTCAGCAGAGCCCCTAGGCGACCATAGCCACGCGCAGACCTTGCCGATAAGCGGGCGTTTAATAAGGCGATGGGTACACCCTTGGAGTTGGCTTGCTCGACCAGGTTAGGCCATATCTCGGTTTCAATTAAAAATACTGCGCGCGGATTGAAGCGTTTGAATACTTGCGACATTGCCCAAGGCAGATCCCAGGGTAAATAACAATGCAGAACCTGATCTCCCCACGTTTGCAGCAAGCGCTCAGAGCCCGTGGGCGTTGTTGTCGTAACCAACAAAACATGATCGGGGTAATCGCGCTGTAAACATTGAATTAATTTCGACGCGACGACGACCTCACCCACTGAGACGGCATGAATCCATATCACTCGATCTGCGTCGCACGCATGAGGTAAACCTAATGCCAGTCGCTCTAGCCAGCGCTGCCGATAGGTCGGCAACAACCGACCACGCCAATACAGCCTCAACATGAGAAAAGGCAAGCTCAACAATAAGATTAAGGTGTAAACAAGGCGCATAAACGTCATGACTTATAATATGGGGCGAGGATAACGGCGCGACCGACTAAAGCCAAGGTAGAATTGCGCATTGGCGTGCTATAGTTTTAGTTTTGGACAAATCCTGACTATGTTAAATGCGTCGCGCCAACATTTGGTGAACCAAGTTCCCGGCTTTCTCAGTCAAGCAGAGGGCGAGGCTCTGTACCGCGCAGCACACTCGGTTGCACACCTTGGCTGCATCCTAGAAATTGGCAGCTATTGCGGCAAGTCCACCGTATTTTTGGGCGCGGCGGCTGAGCAAAGCGGCAATCTCGTCTTTGCTTTAGACCACCACCAAGGCTCTGTCGAGCACCAGCCCGGCGAGTTTTTTTACGACCCTAATTTAACCGATAAAGACGGGCGGACCGACACCCTGCACACCTTCCGACAAACCTTAACAGCAGCCGGCCTGAACCACTCTGTTGTGGCCTTGGTTGGAGACGCAACCGCTATTGGCCTGCGCTGGCAGCAAAGGCTGGGGATGGTTTTTATCGATGGCGGGCACAGTATGGACGACGCAGTCAGTGACTATCGCCTTTGGTCTGGCCACGTTGCGCTGGGAGGATTGCTCGCCGTACACGATCACTATCCTAAGGCAAGCGCGGGCGGCCAAGCGCCCAAAGCCATTATCGATGCAGCCTTACAGTCAGGCTTATGGGACTTAGTCGAGTCCTGCGATAGCTTAAAAGTCCTGCAACGCTTGGGTGCTTAGGCCCTCACAAGGTCCTTAGCATGTACAGAATTATCAGAGTCTAGTAAATTTACATGAGTAAATAACCGCGCTGCTGGCGTGTGCTGAGTTAAGGCATCGGCAGCCAACATCACCGCGGCCGCAGTCCATGTAGGACGCTCGTTCGGCCACAGTACTTGCTCTTTAAACTGATAGCCAGTCCAATAAGAGCCATCGTCGTGGCGCCATTGCGCTATCCAAGAAAAGACTTCACGCGCCAAAGCTTCCTCGTCAGAAGCTTGCAGGGCCAAGACCAATTCACAGGTCTCCGCAATCGTTGCCCAGGGTTCATCGCTAACACAACGACACCCCATACCTGGCTCGACAAATTCGTTCCAACGCGCCTGCAGCCGCTCGCGCGCCGCCTTACCTGAAAACACACCTGTTAACACAGGATAAAACCAATCCATCGAGTAGCGCGCTTTGCTTTCCCAGGTGCGATCAAAGCGCTCTGGGTGTTGGCGTAAACAACGCCCCAGCCGCTCACGCGCATCAAAATAGACGGTGTCGTGACCCAAGGTCACCGCAATATTGTGAGCACACTCCAAGCTTTTGTAGATCGAAGCACAGCCGGTAACCAACGAGTCAACTGGGATGTCGTTATCGTCGTCTACTGCCCATGTAATATCTCCGTGCACGGTTTGGAGCGAGAGCACAAAGGCCATCGCCATTTGCACCGTGGGCCAATAAAGCTCGAGAAACGCGCGATCCTGAGTAATCAAAAAGTGATGCCAAACACCTGTTGCTATGTAGGCGCAAAAATTCGTTTCTCGCCGCGTTGATTCGGCGCGCGTGCCTTGCTCATACCGTGCCCACCAACTGCCGTCGGGCAATTGCTCGTCAGCCAACCATGCATAAGCACGCTCGGCTTCTTGATACTTACCCGCAATCGACAGGGCCATCGCAGCCTCGACGTGGTCCCACGGGTCGGTATGACCTCCCTCAAACCAGGGAATTTCGCCGCTGCTGCGCTGAACTGACAAAATGTAGGACACTGTGTCTTGAAACAGCTCATGCGGATACAAACCTGGGCTAAGGTAAACTCCAGTCACGATGCTGCATCCTGTTTGCGATAATACAAGACCACACTTTTCCCCATCCAACCATTGGTTAGCGATTCTATAAATCGGGTAAGCCACGGTCGCTTCATTAAATCCCACACCAAAAGCTTGTGATACCAGCGTACAGGAAAGGCCTGAGGGTTGTTCCAAAAAATACAACGTAACCACCAGTAAGGAACGTGCAAAGCATGGGCGCCGTGCTGATAATAGAAAACAACCGGCAAAGCTTGAATTTGGCGTTTAAGATCAGCAAGTCTAAATATGCGTAAATGCCCGCCTAGCTGCAAATGGTAATCGGCCGATAAGTACCAGCAAATTTGCTCGGGCCACCGCCTAGGTACCGAAATCACCAGCCGGCCACCCGGCCGCAACACACGATTGATCTCTTTTAGTACCTTGTCGACGACAGGCACGTGCTCGAGCACTTCACTGCAAATCACAGCATCAAAGGTGTTATCAGCAAAGGGCAGACAATACCCACTGGCTTGCGTCAACACGGGACGGCGCGGCTCGCCAACGCTTTCAGCCCAATCGTGTGTTTTATGTCGGCCAGTCACTAAATCTTCGTGTGACAGATCCACACCAATAGCCTGGACATCCGCCGCTAACAAGGCACCAATGAGATGGCGTCCCTCGCCGCACCCCAAGTCTAGGACTCGGTCACCGTCTTTAAGCTGGAAATATCGAAAATCAACGGTCTGCATTAGCGAGTACTGCCTTGTATTCGTGTTCGGTTCGGCGCGCGCAGGCCGCCCATGAAAATTCCTTAACGATTCTGTCTCGCCCCCTTTGCTCTAGGGCTATTCGACGCTCGGAGTCTCGCAGCAAGTCTGCCACGGCAGCCGCTAAGGCCTGACTATCACCCGTGGGGACAACCACACCATCGTTGCCCACCACTTCGGGCAAGGCACCTCCATTAGTGACTACCACTGCGGTACCCGATGCCATTGCCTCGGCGGCGGGCAAACCAAATCCTTCATACAATGACGGCGATACAAACACACTGGCTTCGTTGTAAAACGCCACAAGATCCTCTTGGCTCACTCTAGAATAATTGTCGATTGCCGC
Source organism: Aequoribacter sp. (assembly GCF_965659035.1). NCBI lineage: Bacteria > Pseudomonadati > Pseudomonadota > Gammaproteobacteria > Cellvibrionales > Halieaceae > Aequoribacter > Aequoribacter sp. The sequence continues at coordinate 58,780 of NZ_CBFHWH010000002.1, forward strand.
CGCTAAGTCCAATCGATTAATCAACTTTTGCGCCTCACCCTCGGGTTTTAGCTTTCCGATCAAACGCAAACGCAAGTTGGGGAACTGTTCGCGCAGCACAGCAAAGGCTTGTATGGCGTAGACCACACCCTTCAAGGCCGTATCTGAAGACGCCGTGATCATTATTCGGTTAAGGTCTTTCACACGCCCAGGTAGGGGTTTAAATAAATCAGTATCAGTGCCGATGCCGGTAACCACTATGCGCCCAGAGTCAATACCAAACTCTCGCTCGACATCTGCACGCGCCGACTCGGACACGGCAAAAATACGTTTTAACGTCCGCGCCACCGGAATTTGCATCCGTAAAAATGAATGCCAGCGGCGCAAGAACAAGCGACGCCACCACACGGGCTCCGCCTGAAGCGCCAGACGTAAATCGCTGCTAATAGGGTGATGAATGGTGGCTACCACGGGGTAGCCCATACGCTCGACGTCCAGTAATCCACGACACAAACTCTGATTATCATGGATTAAATCGTAATTTGGTTTGTGAGTCGCAAAGTAGCGACGTAGTCGGCGGCCGAAAGTATAGGGCTCAGCGAAGCCACCCGTGAGCTTGCTTAACCACTCGACCACGTTGCTGTAAGAATGCAGGTGGTGCCAACGCAAGGAGCGCAAACCATGCTCGTAGAGATCCATACTTGGCAATTTAACAAGACCCACACGCTCATCCAAGATGGGGTACGGCGGACCCGAGATGACATCGACCTGCAGGCCTTGCTCAACCAGCGCCTTTGACAGCGCACTGATATAAACACCCTGTCCACCACTGAAAGGGTGGCTGCGGTAACTGGTTAGGGCAATTTTAAGCGGCTTTGTCACCGTTGCGTGTTCTCCAGTACCGCCAGTACAAGTATTAAGCCGCTGCGGCTTGCTCGATAAACGTTTGCACGTCCTGCATGACTTGAGCACGCTCGGGCTCGTTGAAAATTTCGTGGTACAGCCCCACATACCCTTGATACTCAGCCATCGTGGAGCCCACTTTGCCGATAAACGCTTGCGATAACTTTGGCGAAGTCATGACATCTGACTCGCCATGAAAAATCTTTATGGGCAAAGTAATTTTCGCGGCGTTTTCATTGACCAAGTTAAGCGTTGCGAACAATTCTGTTACCAAGCGGGCGCTAATTTTACCGTTGTGTACCAGAGGGTCAGCTTGATACGCAGCCACCACATCAGCTGAACGAGAGATTTGCCCAGCATCAAGCTGCATGACGCCAAGCTTAGGTAGCAGAGTGGAAATGACCTGCGTGATCTTTTGCTGCCAAATGGGTGGTGCAGGGTCAATACCCAGAGCCGGCCCAGACAATACTGCCGATTGAAACAAGTTTTGATGTTCCAGCAGAAACGCAGCCGCAATGAGACCACCCAAACTATGACCCAACAAGACCTTGGGTACATTCGGGTAGAGCTGCTCGGCTTCCGTGCACAAACGGGCCAAGGGCTCTAAAAAGTCAGTGAATTTATCGATATGACAACGCACGCCTGGCGATAACCCGTGTCCTTTATGGTCCAGCGCCACGACCGCCGTTGCGCGAGCATTAAAAAACTCAGCCAGCTCTTCGTAGCGACCGCTGTGTTCACCCAAGCCATGTACCAGAACCACCACACGCTGAGCTTCTGCGACAGGCCAATGTCGCCAGAAAATACCATCTTCAAAACTCTGCTCTAGTGCGCCTGCATGCATAGCCACCTCCGCTTATTACGCGACTTCAGTTAACCACTGTGGGTTTTGGCTGCGCTTACCGCGCACCGAATCGAAATACATGGCTTGCAATTGCTCGGTAATGGGACCACGGCTGCCTTCACCAACTGCTCGGCCGTCGAGCTCACGAATGGGTACCACTTCCGCCGCGGTTCCTGTAAAGAAGGCCTCATCGCAGATGTAGACTTCGTCGCGGGTAATGCGCTTCTCGCGCACCGTAATACCTAGCTCATTAGCCAGCTCGATCACTGTGGCGCGGGTAATACCGTCCAGGCAAGAGGTTAACTCTGGGGTGTATAAAACACCGTTTTTCACCATAAAGAAGTTTTCGCCGCTACCCTCTGCCACGTAGCCCTCATTGTCCAGCAATAAAGCCTCCTCGGCGCCGCTTTCAATAGCCTCGCGCAAGGCTAACATCGAGTTGATGTACTGCCCGTTTGCTTTGGCTTTACACATGGCAATGTTGACGTGGTGACGCGTATACGATGACGTTCTGACTTTAATACCGCGGTTGCGGGCTTCGGGATCCATATAAGAGGGCCAATCCCAAGCGGCGACCATGACGTGCGTCGCTAACTTGTCAGCGCGTAGGCCCATGCCTTCTGATCCCAAAAAGCACATTGGGCGCAGGTAAGCTTCGGGCAAGCCGTTTTCACGAACAACCAGGCGCTGCGCCTCGTTGATCGTGTCTTGATCGAATGGCATATCCATCATCAAGATTTTTGCCGAATTGAATAGGCGCTTGGTGTGTTCTTTGAGTTTAAAGATGCAGGTTCCACGCTCTTGCGTGTGGTAGGCGCGTACGCCTTCGAATACACCCAAACCGTAATGTAAAGTATGCGTCAGCACGTGTACTTTGGCGTCTTTCCACGGTCTTAGCTCACCGTCCAACCAGATAACACCCTCGCGCTCCGAGAAATCCATTGTTTACTCCCAACGTTTGCTGTTAAACCAATCGCCCCATATTAGGCCGACTGCCTGTCTATGCTTATCCCACTTCGCACCCGACACTTTGGCTGGCTCTTCTTGCAGAGCACACTCATGGGTGGCGGAGCGATACGCCAAGTACGCTTGGCTCAATGTGTTTGCTGTTTCCGCGCTTATCAGACCCGAGCTCGCCAGTGCTTCAAGTTGGCGAATGTTATCGGTGTATTTCGCCAGTGATGGGTGTTTTGCCGACAGCGCTAAGAGCGCGTATTGCACCATAAATTCGATGTCAACGATACCTCCAAATCCATGTTTCAGATTAAAGGTGTCACCTTTTATGTCAGTATCTAAATTTTCGCGCATTTTTTGGCGCATAGACTGCACTTCGTCCGCAAGAGCAACTTTGTCCCGCGCCTGCCCCATCACGGTCAAACGTATTGCTTGAAAGGCGTGAGCAAGACTCAAGTCGCCTGCGACAGCGCGAGCCCGGCTTAGAGCTTGATGTTCCCATGTCCAAGCCTCTTCTAATTGATAACGTTCGAAGGCCGCAAAAGACGATACTAATAAACCCGAGTTACCCGAGGGACGCAGACGCATATCCACCTCGTACAGCACCCCCAAGCTCATACGAGTTTCGAGCATATGAATAACGCGCTGACCCAAGCGAGTATAGAACCTCGCGCAATCGATGGGCTTGTCGCCATCGGTCATGCCCTGAGCGGGCGCGTCGTACAAAAACACCAAATCTAAATCGGACGAGTAGTTAAGCTCTAAACCGCCGAGCTTGCCATACGCGACAACACAAAAGCCTGTGCCTTCGGTCAGATGGCAGGGTTTGCCGTGTTTGTTGGTCAAATCTGTCCACGCCACGTTGACAGTCCATTCCAGAATGACTTCGGCGATAAAGGTCAGCTTATCGCTCACTTTCATCAAAGGTAAAAAACCACCGATTTCGCTGGCGGCCACGCGCAAGACCTGAGCAGCCTTGAAGTAGCGCAGCGCGTCCATTTGCGCCTCTAAATCATCCATGGGTATGGCGCGCATCTGCAGGGCTAAATCGCGCTCCAATACGTGCTTATCGGGCGCTTGATATAAGTGCTCTAGATCAAGCAACTCATCTAGCAGCGCGGGACGCAGTGACAACTGCTTCGCAATCCATGGGCTTGCAGCGCACAAGCGCACCAACTCATTGAGCGCACCGGGATTTTCAATCAGTAGCAGCAAATAAGCGCTGCGTCGCAGTACTGCCTCGACCATTGGGACAAGGCGCACCACTGTGTCTGATGCGTTGGACTGCCGCGCGCAGGCTTCCAACAGTTTTGGCATAGCAAGGTCAAGTCGCCGTCGAGGCTCTACCTGCAGAGTGCGCACGATGGCTGATTGCGTTAGACGCTCTAGGGCCGCGCTGACAGCAGCGGGGTCGTCGAAACCCAACGCAGCAATTTGTTCAAGATCTAAATCATCCCAAAACCAAGTCCGCTTGCTGCTCTCATCTTCTTCATTGGCAGGTGCAATCAGGTCGATAAAATGCCGACTCACCCTGGATCGATGCGCGTTTAGTGCAACAAGGTAATCCTCAAACGCCTGAAAACCCATGATTCGGCTCAGACTTGCTTGAGCGTCGGGGTCTTCGGGCAAGCGCTGTGTTTGCCGATCTTGATAGCCCTGAATGGCATGCTCAGAGTCACGCAAAAACCAGTAAGCGTCGCGAAGCTCACTTACCGCGTCAGCGGGTAGGCAACCCAATTGCTCGCTTGCGCTGAGGGCATCCATTAGACCTCTGCAGCGCAGGGGTGCGTCGCGACCGCCGCGAATCAGCTGAAAACATTGGCCAATGAACTCGACCTCGCGAATACCACCAGGACCCAGTTTTACGTCGTTTTGCAAACCCTTGCGAATCACCTGCTCGGAAATCATCCGCTTCATCTCGCGCAGGGATTCAATCACGCTAAAGTCGACGTAGCGGCGAAACACAAAAGGACGAAGCATAGATTCTAAGTAGGCAACATCTGCTGCATCACCCGTTAGAGCGCGCGCCTTGATCATGGCATAGCGCTCCCAATCTCGCCCCTGATCTTGATAGTACGCCTCGAACGCCGAGAAATTCATGACCAAGGGCCCACTGTCTCCATAAGGCCTCAGGCGCATATCGACTCGAAAAACAAAGCCGTCGACGGTGACCTTATCGAGCAGAGTGATGACGCGCTGCCCGACTTTAATAAAGTACTCTTGGTTAGAGACACTTTTGCGACCGCCCTCAGTCTGACCGCTTTGTGGATAAACAAAGATGAGATCAATATCCGATGACAGATTGAGCTCGCAAGCGCCGAGCTTGCCCATGGCTAAAGTCACTAATTTCTGCACATTGCCTGAGTCGGCACCGATCGGTTGGCCAAAACGTTCGCGCAACTCTTGCCCGGCGCAAGCGACAGCAGTGTGAATGCAGAATTCGGCTAGCAACGAGACTTGTTGCACCGTCTCTTGAGCCCTGCATTGGCGTGAGAAGTCACGCCAAATCAGTCGCATCATAACGCGGTTGCGCAACTTGCGCAGCTGCGCATCGATGTCGAATCCCTGTTGTTTAAGATCCTCTAATAGCCCTTCCAAGTCTTGCCAAACTAATGGTTTTGACCAACGAGTTCGCGCAAAATCCGTCTCGACCCACGCCCAATGCTGACTCACCGTCGTCAACAAATACGGACTGCAGGCTAGGGCTTGACGCCACGCTTCGAGCTCAAAATCTCGCAGGGCTTTGCCGCTGGCGGCGCAACTTTGATCCACGAGTGTCAGCAAGTTGTGAAGCGTATTGTCCATCGAAAAGTCCGTTAAAGAGCTGTAGCTCTATGCTATGCCCTGACTCTGAAATGAGCCACCGATTTTAAACTAATCTTATTTGAGTGTGACACAGCGCAAGGCATTGCCTATACTGCGGCTAATTTTTGGGAAAGCGGAAAGAAGTTCGCTGCAAACCTGTCACACTGTAACAATAATGTCATATAACAGCAGGTAAAATTCAACCATCAGTCATCGCTCACGTGCCGAGCACCTAAATCAAACGAAAAGAGGAAACTCCGTGGAAATTATTCAAAATTACGGCTCAATGCTGCTGATTATTGCGTGCGTCTTCGGTTTCTTTATGGCCTGGGGTATTGGCGCGAACGATGTGGCTAATGCGATGGGCACCTCCGTGGGCTCTAAAGCCATTACCCTGACGCAAGCAATACTGATCGCGATGATTTTCGAGTTTGCGGGTGCTTACTTAGCGGGTGGTGCCGTCACGGATACCATCCGTAAAGGCATCATTGACCCCGCCGCCTTCGAGGGGCAAAGCCATCTGCTGGTCTATGGGATGATGTCAGCATTACTTGCGGCCGGAACGTGGCTACTGATCGCCAGCATTAAAGGATGGCCGGTATCCACAACGCACTCTATTGTAGGTGCTATCGTTGGGTTTGCTGCGGTCGGCATTTCAATGGACTCGGTAGCGTGGCCAAAGATCGGCACAATTGTCGCAAGCTGGGTCGTCTCACCGCTGGTCGCAGGCACAATTTCGTACTTGCTGTTCACCAGCGTTCGAGCATTGATACTCGACCGTGACGACGCGTTTCACCGCGCCAAAAAATACGTGCCCTTTTACATGTTCCTAGTGGGCTTCATGATCGCTATGGTGACCCTGACCAAAGGCCTGAAACACGTTGGCATCAAAGTGGACATGGGGTTCTCTAGCAGCTTCGCTAACGCGCTGCCCGTCGCCGCGTTGATTGGAATTATTGTGGCTCTGATCGGAGCACAAATGTTAAACCGCATTCACCGCAAAAATAGCCAAGCCGAAGCAACATCGGCAGATATCGAGCGAATCTTCGCCGTGCTAATGGTATTCACCGCATGCTCCATGGCCTTTGCTCATGGCTCTAACGATGTCGCCAACGCAGTGGGCCCACTGGCTGCAATCGCTGGTATCGTTCAATCAGGCGGTGAAATCGCAACCAAGTCGGCGATGCCTTGGTGGATTTTGCTAACCGGTGCAGTCGGTATTGTGATCGGCCTTGCGACCTATGGCTGGCGCGTCATCCAGACAATCGGTAAAAAAATTACCGAACTCACTCCCAGCCGTGGTTTTGCCGCCGAATTGGGCGCAGCGACCACTGTGGTGTTTGCATCAGCGACAGGCCTTCCTATCTCGACGACTCACACTTTGGTGGGCGCGGTATTAGGCGTCGGTTTGGCGCGCGGCATTGGGGCAATTGATTTGCGTGTGGTGGGCTCGATCTTCGCTTCTTGGATCGTCACTCTACCCGCCGGTGCGTTACTATCTATAGTGTTCTTTTTCTTCTTCAAAGGGCTGTTTGGTGGCTAAAGCGTGTGCTGATCACCATCTTATTACCCATCAACTCAAAGAGCTGATCGCGACTTCCTCGGTCAGCTCTACCGATCCTTCTTGGGATCAAGGCAACCTGCCAGTCATCGAACGCCTGGCCGACTTTGCGCAAGCGGCTGGGTTTTCTACTGAAATTCAGATAGTAGACGCCGAGGCCGGCAAAGCAAACTTAATTGCAACCAAGGGCTCTGGCACTGGCGGTTTAGTGCTTGCTGGGCACAGCGACACCGTGCCTTTCGATGAGGGCCGCTGGCAAACCAACCCGCTGCAAGTTCATGAGCAAGACCAACGCTTTTATGGCTTGGGCACCAGTGATATGAAGGGCTTTTTCCCGCTGGCCTTGGCAGCAGCGACACAGTTCGACAGCTCGAGCTTGAGCGCGCCTCTCACACTGATTGCCACAGCCGATGAAGAAAGTACTATGAACGGCGCCAAAGCTCTGCTGAAGTCGCAAATACACCAAGCTGACGGCGTAATTATCGGAGAACCCACAAACCTAAAACCAATTCGTATGCACAAAGGCATGCTCATGAGTCGTATCGTTGTACACGGTCACTCAGGGCACTCGTCCAACCCCGCACTTGGCAACAATGCCATAGACGGCATGCATCGCTTAATCACCGGTCTGATGGCCTTGCGCTTAGAGCTGCAGGCCGAGCAAAACTTGGCCTTTGAAGTTCCGTACACCACCCTCAACCTGGGGCATATTCAGGGCGGCGACTCACCCAACCGTATTTGCGCGCACAGCGAGCTCCAGTTCGACTTACGGATAATTCCTGGCCTAAAAACCGATTTAATTACGGCAAGGATCCAATCGCTGTGCCAGCAAGAAAGCGAGCTCTCGGGTTTGAACGTCCTTTGGGAACCTCTTATGGATCCAGTGCCGCCTTTTGAAGAAGGTGCAGACTCTGCCCTCGTCCGCCTAGCAGAATCACTAACGGACGCGAAAGCCGCCAGCGCCTTATTTGCGACCGAAGCGGGTTTTTTTAAAGCGCTGGGCGCACAAGCCATAGTGATGGGCCCAGGCTCGATTGACTTAGCTCATCAACCCAACGAATACCTAGCGTTCGACCAGATTAACCCCTGCATTACCTTGCTAAGCAACGCCATTAAGCACTATTGCCTGTAAGCATGCTGTACGAACGCTACGGTTCGTACGATAATGCACACATGCCAACACAATCGCACATTCAGTGGTTTAGAAACACCACACCCTACATCAACGCGCACAGAGGAAAAACCTTTGTGGTGGCGCTGTCGGGCGAATGTTTGGCAAGCGATCACCTCACCACTATTTTGCAAGATCTGGTGCTGCTCAACAGCTTAGGCGTACGAGTTGTCATTGCCTTTGGGGCCCGACCCCAGGTTAATCAAACCCTACAAAAGGAAGGTCGATCGAGTTTATTCGAGCAAGACTTGCGCATTACCGATTCCCCGGATTTAGAACTGATTAAACACACCGTAGGTAGTTTGCGCCATGAACTCGAAGCCAAGCTGTCTATGGGCTTACCAAACTCTCCCATGCAAGGGGCCAAAGTTCGGGTTTGCTCGGGCAATTTTGTGATGGCACAACCCGTAGGCGTGCTTAACGGCACCGATTATTTGCACACCGGCAAGGTCCGACGTATCGATGTGGCCGGCATTACGCGCCAGCTCAATGATAGCAACTTAGTGTTGCTGCCTCCTCTAGGTTACTCGCCCACCGGAGAGTCTTTTAATTTGTCGCTTGAAGACGTAGCCGTTCGCGTTGCGACTGACTGCCGTGCCGATAAGTTGATTTGGCTGATGTCACCCGATGCCATTCACGATAGTGGCAGTCAGTTCGTTCGTCAGCTTGCGGTATCAGAGCTTGACGACTGCGATGTCAGCAAGGAATATCGAGTACTTTTAGATGCGTCAAAGCGAGCCTGCGCGGGCGGCGTAGAACGCTGTCACATCATCGGCTTTGAACAAGAAGGCGCCTTACTGAACGAACTTTTCACCCATGACGGTGCGGGCACTTTGGTCAGCCGAAATTTATTCGAGCAATGCCGACAAGCCAATATCGATGACGTTGGGGGCATATTAGAGCTGTTGCAGCCGCTCGAGGCAGAAGGCGTATTGGTTAAGCGGTCGCGTGAGTTACTCGAAACCGAAATCGCGCAATTCACGGTGCTTGAACGCGATGGTCGTGTCATTGCCTGTGCCGCACTTTACGTCTACCCTGATGCCAGTACCGCTGAAGTCGCCTGCATTGTGTGTCACCCTGATTACCGCGGCAGTGATCGCGGCCAGCGACTGTTAGACGCCCTAGAGAAAGAAGCTCAAAAACAAAGACTCGATAGCGTGTTTGTGTTGACAACACAGACGGCGCATTGGTTTATCGAGCAGGGTTTTCGCGAGCAAGACCGCTTTAGCCTACCGCAACCCAAGCAAGCACTTTATAACCTGCAAAGAAATTCCAAAGTTTTTGTAAAACCACTCGCTGTATGAGGATTGACTATGCCTGTCTACCGATCTAGCACCAGTACCCAAGGCCGCAATATGGCCGGCGCCCGCGCACTTTGGCGCGCCACGGGTATGAAAGATGAAGATTTCCAGAAGCCCATTATCGCGGTGGTCAACTCCTTTACCCAGTTTGTACCCGGACACGTACACCTTAAAGATCTTGGGCAATTAGTCGCTCGCGAGATCGAAGCCGCAGGCGGTGTGGCTAAAGAATTTAATACGATCGCAGTAGACGATGGTATTGCCATGGGTCACGACGGCATGCTGTACAGCTTGCCCTCTCGCGACGTGATCACCGACTCGGTCGAATACATGGTTAATGCGCACTGCGCCGACGCCATGGTGTGTATTTCCAACTGCGATAAAATTACACCGGGAATGCTAAACGCTGCCATGCGATTAAATATTCCTGTAGTGTTCGTGTCGGGTGGCCCAATGGAAGCGGGCAAAACCAAACTGTCGGAGAACAAGCTCGATCTGGTCGATGCCATGGTGATCGCCGCTGACAGCTCGGCAAGCGACGAAAAAGTCGCCGAGTACGAGCGCTCAGCGTGCCCCACCTGCGGCTCTTGCTCGGGTATGTTTACCGCCAACTCTATGAACTGTCTGACTGAGGCCTTAGGCCTTAGCCTGCCCGGTAACGGCTCTTTGTTAGCAACCCATGCAGATAGAGAACAATTGTTTCTGCGCGCAGGCCGGCTAATTGTCGATATTACCAAGCGCCACTACGAGGGCAATGAGGCTGACTTATTACCACGCGATATCGCCAATTTTGCCGCATTTGAAAACGCCATGAGCCTAGATATCGCCATGGGCGGGTCTACCAATACCATCCTGCATTTATTGGCGGCGGCACAAGAAGCCGAGCTCGATTTCAATATGGGGCACATCGACGAACTGTCCCGACGAGTACCCCAGCTCTGTAAAGTCGCACCCAATACGCCGCTGTATCACATGGAAGATGTGCATCGCGCCGGGGGCGTTTACGGCATCCTTGGCGAATTGCAGCGCGCAGGCTTATTACATGATCAATGCGCCACCGTGCACAGCCCAAGCCTAGCCCAGGCGCTAGCAGAGTGGGATATTATGCAGACCGACTCCGAGGCGGTAAAAACCTTCTTCAAGGCAGGTCCTGCAGGCATTCCCACTCAAACTGCATTTAGCCAAGACACTCGCTGGACGAGCCTTGATGCCGACCGTGATAACGGCTGTATCCGTCGCATCGAAAGTGCCTTCTCATTAGAAGGCGGTCTTGCCGTACTGACAGGCAATATTGCTAAAGACGGCTGTGTGGTTAAGACATCCGGCGTCGATGAAAGCATCTTGGTATTCTCGGGTCCAGCCTTTGTGTGCGAGTCACAGGATGCCGCCGTAGACGCCATCTTAAACGACGAAGTCAAAGCCGGCGATGTTGTGGTCATTCGCTACGAGGGACCTCGCGGCGGTCCCGGTATGCAAGAAATGCTGTATCCAACCAGTTACTTAAAATCGAAAGGCTTGGGTAAGGTATGCGCGCTGCTAACCGATGGGCGGTTTTCAGGCGGGACTTCAGGACTATCGATTGGCCACGTATCGCCAGAAGCTGCCTCGGGTGGAGCCATTGCTCTCATCGAGCCAGGCGACATCGTCGACATTAATATCCCGGAACGCTCTATCAACCTGCGTGTCGACGAAGCGACGATCGCCGAACGGCGCGCAGCGATGGACGCCAAAGCCAACGGTTGGCAGCCAGCGCAAGAGCGCCCTCGTATGGTCAGCACTGCATTAAAGGTTTACGCGTCGATGGTGACCAGCGCAGACAAAGGCGCCGTACGAGATCTCAGCAAGATCAACGGTTAGGCCTCAGGCTCATCGACAATCAAAGTCGCCAGATCATCACGTAAGTTAGTCAGCTTGCTGATTAGCTTACGGTTTTGCTTGTCAGTGCGGGCGTTTAGCACATCCACCATAGCCCGCATAATCACCTCGGTGTTGTGCACATACTCGGCGGCTGGTGCTCGCTCTGAACGGGTGAGAAACGCCAACAGGCTTGCCTCAGCGTCTAGACCTGGGTTAGTGACAAGCGCGTAAAATCCATCAAACCACTCTTTGCGTCGCGCCAGCCAGACCGAGTCATAACGAATCATCTTTTGTGCGGCCGCGTTAATGTCGGTCTTTTGGGTTTTTGTTAGCCTACCTAAATAGTCCGACAGGTTATCTTCTAAATTATCGATCGCATCCTGGCGATAACGTTCGTCGTTACGGTCGACATACTTGCTCTCAAGTTCGGCTTGCTTTTTATCAAGAGCCTGACGGAGCTCCTGGTGCTGAGCCGCCGAGAGGCTTGGTATCAAACCCGCCAGCGAACGCACCGCTTGAAGCTGTAGTGCCTCGCTATACGTGTCAGCTTCTGCTTGCCAGATGGCCATGTCTTCCACTCTGAGCGGGGTCGATGAGTCCAACCGCACAATCAAACGATCGAGCAAATCGACGTACTTCGGCAGCTCCTCGGTTTGATGCCAATCAAGGAGCTCATTCAAAGCTTCGTCAAACTGAGATTGCTGCTGTTTATCCAGTGTTAGATAGTCGTCAACAGCCCAGTTAATCAGGGTTGGTATGCGGTGATAGAAGAATGAGGTGCGGCTGCAAGCGCTCGTTGCCAGCACGGTAATAATGAGTACAACCAGTAAGCGAACCATTCTGTGCATAGCTATAACCAAACAGGATGTTCTAAGTCGACATTACCCCCCGAGATGACAATGCCAACTTGCTGCTTAGCAAATCGGCTAGGTTCAGCCATAACGGCCGCCAAACCAACAATTCCCGAGGGCTCCACCAACGCTTTCGCGCGCGCCATAAACACCTTCATGGCCGCAATAATTTGCGCATCCGTGACCGTGACAATGTCATCCGTGTAATCGCGAATCAAAGCAAAATTTAGCGTTCCTAAGGTTGTACGCAAACCATCTGCGATTGTATCAGGCTGATGTTGCCGCACATGCTGTCCAGTAAGGAACGAACGTTTCGCGTCATCTGCGCCCAAGGGCTCAACCCCTATGACCTTGATATCGGGTCGCAAGGCTTTTACCGCCAGACTGACACCCGCCAGCATGCCACCTCCGCCGACCGGCACTAAAATCGCATTTAAGTTAGGGTTTTGTTCGAGCATCTCAAGCGCCAAGGTGCCTTGGCCTGCGATGATATCGGGGTGATCATAAGGCGGAACAAATACCGCGCCCGTGCGCTCGACACATGCCTTAAGGGCGGCTTCTCGTGCTGCCAGTGTGGCTTCGCAGTCGATAACTGTAGCACCATACGCCAGAGTCGCCTGGCGTTTTGGCGCAGGCGCATTCGAGGGCATAACCACAAAAGCTTGCGCCCCGAACCGGCGCGCAGCCAAAGCCAACGCGGCGCCATGGTTACCTGATGAGTGCGTGGCGACACCGCGCGCAAGCTGTTCGGGGGTCAACTGCGTCAGAGCATGATGGGCGCCTCTGGCTTTAAAGGCGCCACATTTTTGCTTGTTTTCAGATTTGAACCAAAGCTCTGCGCCGCTAAGGTCATTCAAACTTTGATGCCGCTCGAGCGGGGTTCGGTGCACATAACTCTTGATCCGCTCCAAAGCTGTTTGCACATCTTGCAAGCTGACGCTCATACCCCGACCTCGGCGATGTCTGTAATGCGAATCTACGCGGCGGCTTTGGTAGCAACGGCGCTGCGGCTGAGTGCGCGCAAAATACCGTCAAGCGATGCTTGTATAATGTCCTCACTTTGCCCGACACCACAGACGCGCTCGCCATCAACATTAAGCTGTATGTAACATACCGCTTCGGCCTCTGCGCTTTGGCTCAACGCATGTTCACTGTATTCAACCACGACAATTTTAGAACCGGTCAGGGTCTCTAGGGCATTCACAAAGGCCGCAACCACACCGTTGCCCGCACCTTCTACGTGGACTGCACCCGTGCTGGTTGTTAAGTCAGCCGACAAGCTATCTGCCCCATCAGTTCGGTTTACCTTGTAATCACCCAAATTATATTGCCGCTCTTGCGGAAAGTAGGTGCTTACAAACAGTTCTTTAATCGTTGTTGGATTGACTTCTTTCTCAGATTCTTCAGCAAACTTTTGAACCACGGGGCTAAAATCAATCTGGAGCCAACGTGGTAGCTGGTAGCCGTACTCTTGCTCTAGCACATAGGCAATACCGCCTTTACCGGACTGGCTGTTAATGCGAATAACCTCTTGGTAAGAGCGGCCAATGTCGGCCGGATCAATGGGCAGATAGGCCACTTCCCAAATCGAGTCTTCGTCGCGGCGCGACAAACACTTTTTGATCGCATCTTGGTGACTGCCAGAAAACGCTGTAAAGACTAATTCGCCGGCATAAGGGTGGCGCGGATGCACCGGTAAGTGCGTGGCGCTTTTGTAGACTTCAATGATCTCATCCATATGCTCAAAGTCGAGCATCGGATCGACACCTTGGCTGTACATATTCATGGCCATGGTCAGGATATCCATGTTACCGGTACGCTCACCATTGCCAAAAAGGGTGCCCTCTACCCGATCGGCGCCCGCAAGCACGGCAAGCTCAGACGCAGCAACAGCACAACCGCGGTCATTATGAGTGTGGACCGAGACCAAAATACTGTCGCGGTTTTGCACGTGCTGGCAGAACCATTCTATTTGGTCAGCGTATACGTTAGGCGTGCTCATCTCTACCGTAGCGGGCAAGTTCACAATAACTGGCGATTGTGGCGTAGGCTGCCAAACGGCGTTGACCGCATCCACAACCTCTACCGCGAAATCAAGCTCGGTGCCCGTGAAGCTTTCAGGCGAGTATTCAAATACCCACTCTGTATCTGGATACTGAGCCGCTGCGTCGGCGACCATTTTGGCGCCTTCCTGGGCGATTTTAATGATGCCCTGACGATCTAAGCCAAACACATAGTCGCGCTGAACGGTAGAAGTCGAGTTGTACAAGTGCACCACTGCACGACGCACACCTTTCAAGGCCTCGAAAGTTTTTGCGATCAACTCTGGGCGCGCTTGTGTCAATACTTGGATAGTCACATCTTCGGGGATACGCCCCTCATCGATTAACTTGCGGCAAAAATCGTAGTCTAATGACGAGGCCGAGGGAAAACCGATCTCGATTTCTTTAAAGCCCACCTTAATCAACAAATCCCACAAGTCGAGCTTTTGCTGAGGTGTCATAGGCTCGATCAAGGCTTGGTTGCCATCACGAAGATCCACACTGCACCACAAAGGCGCTTTGGAGATGGTTTTATCGGGCCATGTGCGATTAACCATCTGTACCGGTTTAAACGCAGGGTATTTTCTAAAGTTAAATCGTTCTGACATCGTTAATCCTTGGTGGACCTTTTAGGTCGCTGTTACCTCTATTGCTCATAGTCTAGGCGATTTGCGCTAGTGATTTCCTTCAAATTGCGCACTAATTCACGTTTTAGAGTCATCTAATCTCTATAAAACCGCTTGTAATTAGTTACAATCTCTACTTAGGCATTTAAAGGTAGAGAACATGAAACTTGACCGAATCGACAAACAACTTTTAGAGCTATTACAAGGCAATGCGCAATGGTCAAACCTTGAGCTTGCAGACAAAGTAGGCTTGTCGCCCACTCCGTGCGCGAGACGGGTAAAGCAATTGGAAGAGGCGGGCTTAATCAAAAATTACGTGGCTTTACTAGACCGTGACAAGCTGGGCTTGAAACTCACCGCTTACATCGGCATTACTATGGACCGGCACACCCCCGAACGGTTCGAGCAATTTGAGGCCGAGGTCATGACCTACCCTGAAGTCATTGAGTGCAGTGTCGTGACCGGACAAAGCGCGGATTACCTGATCAAAGCGGTCGTACCCGACATGCAGTTTTACGAACAGTTTCTGCTCGGGCGACTCACTCGCATTCCCGGCGTATCCGGTGTGCACTCGAGCTTTCAGTTGCGCCAAGTCATTCAGCGCACTCAGCTGCCTTTGAACAACCTCTCATGACCCGCAAACGTCACAAAAAATACACGGGCGCTCGCTAATGCTGTCGGCCGCGCCGTGATATAGTGCGCGCCTCATGACATCCTCAAATTCAAAAGCCCAAACCGAGACTTGGTGGTTTTTGCCGCTGCTGGCATTTTCTGTCGCTGTGGCGCCGCTCAGCATCGACATGTATTTGCCAGCCATGACCATTATGGGCGAAGCACTGAATGCCTCGGTAGCCCAAATGCATCTGAGCTTAAGCGCTTATTTGTTGGGATATGCGTCGTTTCACCTGCTCAGCGGTCCACTAGCGGACAGCTATGGCCGAAAAACCCTGTTGCTTGCCGGGTTCGGACTCTACGTTTTAGGCTCGCTGGGTTGCGCGCAGTCTGAGAGCATCGAAGCTTTGATAGGGTTCAGAGTCTTGCAAGGCATCGGTGGATGTGTCGGCCCGACACTCGCCAGAACCATCGCGCGAGATATCTATGGGCCCGTCGATGCGGCTCGTGCAATATCCCTAGTTGCTATGATGATGGCCGTGGCTCCTGCTATCGCACCGCTGGCGGGCGGTTTTGTATTGCTCGTGTGGGAATGGCCGTTCATTTTTTATACCTTAGCGGTTTACGGCGTTATCAACTGCCTACTCATTTTTTATCTGCTGGACGAGACCCTGCCGGTTAAGCACGCGTTCAGACCAAAAGTCATTCTTGCGAACTATGCTGAATTGCTAAAACACTCCCAGTTTTTGTGGATTTCGGGAGGCGCATCTCTAAACTACGGTGCGCTCATGACCTTTTTGCCCTCTGCGCCCTTTGTCTTCATTACATTAATGGGTCTAAAACCGCAGTACCTTGCATTTATTTTTGTAGGCACCGTCAGTGGCTACATGATCGGCAACGCGGTCTCTGCTCGGGCCAGCTACCGATTTGACTCAAAACACATCATGCTAGTCGGCGCTTGCCTGTCAGTGCTGGCCACCCTAGGTATGTGCATTGGGTACTGGTTTGCGCCCATGAGCATTGGCGGGGTAGCTGGCCCCATGGTGCTGTATTCGGCAAGCTTGGGCTTGGTGCAGCCCCATGCTATGGCTTTAGCGCTCAGACCCTTTGGCCACATCGCCGGCACTGGCTCGTCGTTATTAGGCTTTATTCAGATGACCACCTCCGCTTTGGCAAGTGCTTTTGTTGGGCAGTTTTTGGTCGATTCAGCCTGGCCGATGCTTGTCGGGATGTTTGGCTTTACCGTATTGGGTTTGACGACTTTGCTCGCAGCAAATAAAGCTGTACGGCTAACCTAATCATGAAACTAAACCTACGTTTAACGTCAGCTGACTGACCTCGGCTGCGGCAACCGCTCCTCGCTTACACTGTGCCTTTTTGACACAAAATTTGCTGATAAGAAAAATGTTCAAACTTTGAGTATTATTCCCATACTTTGAGTTTACAAGCCGTATGCGGTCGCCTAGACTCAAGGTAAGCCATTACCAATAATTAATGTCAAATGGGTAAGGCTAGAGCAATAAGACCAATAAAGGAGAGTTCAACACATGGTTAAAGTGATCGACCGATCAGTTACACCTTCACGCCGTTTGGCGAAATTCACCCTGGCGCCTCTTGTACTCGCAATTTCCACTGCGACTCTGGCCCAACAGGATTCACAACTCGAGGAAGTTGTCATCACAGGTAGTTACATTAAATCTACCGGAGAAGATGAGGCCTCGCCCGTTGAAGTTCTAAACTCTGACTACATCGTCAATTCAGGCGCAGTAGATGTCGGTGAATTAACCAGCAAGCTCTCGGTGAGCTCTGGTACCGAAAACAACCCTGACTCGTTTACCTCGGGCGAAACGCAAGGTACCAGCAACATCAACTTGCGCGGCTTGGGTTTAAGTTCGACTTTGGTGCTAGTGAACGGCAAACGTCAAACAATCGCCGCGGCGGTAGCAAATGACGGTAGCGTATTCGTCGACACCAGCACCATCCCAATGGCGGCGCTCGAACGCGTTGAAATTCTAAAAGAAGGCGCGACCGCAACGTATGGCTCTGATGCTGTTGCCGGTGTAGCCAACTTCATTTTGCGAAAAGACGTCGAAGGCATTGAAATCTCGACCGGCTATGAAGAAATCACTGATGGCGGTGCCGGTAAATATGACGTTAACTTTTTGGCGGGCTTTGGTAACGATACAACGCGCGTAACCGTCGCTGGGACCATGATCAAGCAGGATTCGTTGAGCTCGGCGGAACGCCCCTACACGACCGAAAACGCGATTAGTACTTTGGGTCGAAGCTTTTTGATGTTCGCGCCTGATACCGTAGCAACAGGTGATTATGCGGGCACCTATTCAGCATTCGAGACCGTCCCTGATGCAAACTGCGAAGCTAATGGCGGGATTTTGGGCTCCGCATTCGTTCCCGCGGTCGGTGGTCAAAAATGCGCTTTCCTTTACGGCCCTCGCTTCAACATCGTCAACGAAGAAGAGAAATCCCAACTATACGCCAACCTCACCCACGAGTTTAGCGATACCTTAAGCATGATGGCTGAGTTGGGTTGGACCCATCACGAAGTGCTGGATAACCCTCAGTCACCTTCCTACCCCAACTTGACCTTCCCAACCATATTACCTGGTCAAGGCGGAAGCCCATTTAACGTTCCCGTACGATGGTATGGTCGCCCCTTGGGTGCTGAAGCTCCGGCTCCATTCGCGCCGCGTGACAGCGAAGCCATTCGTGCCAGCTTCCAGCTAGACGGTGAGCTTAACAACGGCTGGAACTGGATGGGCGCATTGAC
>NZ_CBFHWH010000003.1:0-66097 GCF_965659035.1 Aequoribacter sp.
GTTCTAAACGTCGGATAATCGTGGTGTTACTAATACCAAGCCGGTTCGCTGCCTTTCTCGAAGACCGTTCACGATTTAGTGCTAGCAGTATTTTCAGATCATCCCAGTTCATTGTGTGACGTTGCGTTCAGAGTTTATTGCCGTTTTTATCAATGACGCTAATCTCGCCACCTGTATTCGCATCACTGATACAGCGCATGACCGAGCGACCACCGGTCGGCGGTACGACTTGCAGTTTGATGGTGGTGACGCCAGACCGGGTCTTAGAGCTTTTCACTTTCACAATCGACTCCTCACCCAGGGCTTGTTTAACGATAGCTTGGCACGTGTTGTACTGATCGCTTGAATCTTGAGCAAACGCGACGTTGCCAAACAAACTGAAACTGATGATACCGGTAATTAGTGTAACTTTAGATAGTGTTTTCATTGCGACTCTCCTGTTCGTGTTGTGGACACTGCTGAAGTATACGCGTTACGCATGCGTTACGATTGCAACAAATTTGAACTCATGTGGCTCAAATTTGGGTCGGCTCGCTGCGAGCGCAGTCGCCTAGACGCTCTATTTTATTGATGCGGTTGAGTCTTAAGTACGGATACTTGAGCCTGCTAAATTTAGCTCGATAGCTCTAAAACGGCATGAATACATTGATAGCCGGCCAATCCACCGAAGACCAAAAATAGTAATCCCCCCGCTCTGTGCAGCCAGTGCAAGGGTACTCTGCCGGTTAATGTCTTGCCGGCCCAGATGCCCAAGGCAGAGATGAGTACTAATGCAAGGCTGGCGCCGACCCATACGGGTATAGCGGCTAAGGAAGTCGACAGCCCGGCTACAGCAATTTGAGTTTTGTCGCCAAACTCAGAAACTAAAATCATCAAAAAGGTGGTGACAAACACGCCGTGATTGGATTTTTCTTGAACTTCGAGAGCTTCATCGTCATCACCTGAACGTAGTGCTTGCATACCAAAGGCAAAAAACATTGCAGCGACGATGCCCGCTAACACGCTCTCAGGAATCCAGGCTGAGACGCTAGAGCCAAAAGCAACCGCTAGGATATTCAGTAGAAGAAACGCTGATGCGGCGCCCAAAAGCACAGGCCAGTGTCGGTGGCGCGTTGCCAGCGCCATGCAAACCAGCTGACTTTTGTCGCCGATCTCCGCCAGAGACACTAAGCTGAATGTAGAGACCGAGGCGGTCATAAAATCTGATGGTGTCACCATAAGCGCTCAATAAGTTGAAAGAGGTGGTGGGTCGGTTTCGGGTGCTATACCAACTCGTTTGGCCATGGGGTTCACGAGTATGCAGCGGCGCAGTGAGTTAACTGTGTTAAGCTCTTTTTAGCACAAATGAACCGCCACTCGTTTTGTAGACGCTTTACTGTCGCTTTGTTATGCCGGCCTTCGCCGCCAGCGACACTCGCGCCTTCGCGCCCGTGCGGTGAACATTATACGGTTTCATACATTGGTGTGACACTGGTCAAAAGGATATTTCCGATGAATGAAGACGGTAAAAGCAAAAAACCTAAGACGAACAATATGGGTCTAGCTATCGCAATGGGAGCTGGACTCGGTATTATTTTTGGCGAGTTTGCTTTTGATAGTGTGGGTATTGGTCTAGTTATCGGAGCAGGAATTGGTATTGCGTTTAGCAGCTTTAATCATTCCAAATAAAATCGCCCTACTGTGCGGCGACAACCGTATGATCGGGGTTTTCGTGTCGGACGATATCGTCCCTCCTTGCACGCCTCAGACTTGCTTGCGTACGCTTTTCGTTTTCAATCTCAGTTAGCTTGTTGTCAATGACTGAGCTGTTTAGGTAGCGAGCGTCATCTATAAACTAATCTGGATGCGCATCGCATCGATTACTCCTGCTTATGACTTGGGGGACTAACGGTGCCAACATTCGCGTTTAGCCAAGCATCATTTTCCGGCCCACAAAGGTGGCGTAGCCGCGCTAGGTTGATCTGGTGGCTGATCACGTTGCCGTTTCGTTTTCCGGTGGTTTTTCTTAAACCGCTCGGTATTAACCCCATGCACGATTTACCCATTTGCTTCGACGAACTGGGCGGGCAAAAGGCGCTGTTTGGCGTCTCGATCCAAAAGCCAAACGGAGAGTAGTTTTGGTGTATGGGTATAAAGGGATTGGAAGTGTGTGGCGATAGTTGAAACTCATGGATTACCAAATGACGCATAGGGGGGATTGCACCAGCTGATCAAAGTAAGTAATTGGGTTGGTCGATTCAGCCTAAAGCTGGATGTGGTATTTTGTACCCGAGCTATTCAAATTACAGCCCTTTGTCCCAACTGCCCACAGTAAGTGAGCAAATGGGGGTTGGCTAGTTTCGCCTGATGGGCTTTTTCGGCTTGCGGCTGCGTTTGCCATCGAAAAAGGCCAATACTCTGAACCAATAGAGCGATTCTTCATAACCTAAGCCGTACGTTGGGCGTGCAGGCGGGATGAGCCCCAGTTTGCGTCCTAGGCTGACAATCACGTAGAACGTGAGTTTTAGCGTCAGCCAAGGAGCGAGTGCCACGAATACCATCAGGCAATACTGGGCTTTTGAGACATTCTTGGGCGTGTAACTTTCTACCCAGGAGCCTATTCGATGTTTTGAATCTGCTCGCGCATCTGCTCGATCAGCACCTTAATCTCGACGGCGGCCTGGGTGATATCCGTGTGAATCGACTTCGATGCGATGGTGTTGGCCTCCCGGTTGAGCTCCTGCATCAGGAAGTCGAGCTTGCGCCCGCAGGGGCCACCTTGGCTTAGAATTCGCAGCATTTCGTCAAGGTGAACGCCAAGGCGGTCGAGCTCTTCTTCAAGGTCGGATTTCTGGGCGAATATTACCAGCTCTTGCGCTAGGCGCTGTTCATCGACAGATATTGCGCTGTCTTCAAGTTTTTGCCTAAGCCGAGTATGGTAGCTTTCTCGCGCCGCGGGGTATGTGCTGTTAATACGCTCGATCTGTGCGCGAATATCGTTTACCCGTTCTTGCAGTGTTGTGGCTAGACTCTCGCCCTCGCGCTGTCGTGACTCGATGAGTTGCATCAAGGCCTCTGCCAAACAGCCCAACACGGTAGATTCGATTTGTTCAATACCGATACTTTGCTTTACTAATACGCCGTCCCACTGCAGAACTTCAAGCGCATTGGCTTTCGCTACTGTATCGCCAGCCTGTTGAGCAACCGCTTGCAAAAGCGCTAACACGCTCTCGAGCTTGCTTTGGTTGATGGTCAGAGATGACTCGCTATTGGTGGCGGTGCCAAAGCGAATACCGATATCGACTTTGCCGCGCGCAAGCGTTTGCTTTACCTGCTCGCGGATTTTTGCCTCTAGGCTGTTCAGTGACTCTGGGAGCCGTAAATAAAGATCGAGGTGGCGTTGATTGACGCTGCGAATCTCAACTTGAATGCTGCTGCCCTGTTGGTCTGCTTCGGCTCGGCCAAAGCCTGTCATGCTGTGAATCATAGCGTCTCCTTTTGCTCGCGATTGTAGCACCACCTATACGGATGTGCGATTCGCTCGGTTGCGGGCTCAGGCTTTGCTATACTAGAGCCCTTTGGGAGTCACCTTATGCAGCGACCCAGCGGGCGCCAGCCACACGAGCTTCGTGAAATCACTATTTCACGCAATTACACCTGCCACGCCGAGGGCTCGGTACTTGTCGAGTTCGGCCGCACAAAAGTCCTTTGCAATGCCTCGGTCTCCGAAGGTGTCCCTCGGTTTCTGCGCGGCTCGGGTCAAGGTTGGATTACCGCAGAATATGGCATGCTACCCCGGTCGACGGGGTCGAGAATGGATCGCGAAGCAGCGCGCGGTAAACAGGGTGGCCGCACCCTAGAGATTCAGCGTTTGATTGGACGCTCTTTGCGTGCGGTTGTGGATCTTAAGCGTCTAGGTGAATACACCATCACCGTCGATTGCGATGTGATACAAGCCGATGGCGGCACGCGTACGGCGTCGATCACTGGCGCTTGCGTGGCACTCGTTGATGCCTTAAACGGCCTGCAACGCGATAAGTCGTTAAAAACGGATCCTTTAAACCAGCTCGTGGCTTCGGTTTCAGTCGGTGTATACCAGGGCGTCCCTGTGCTTGATTTAGACTATCCAGAAGATTCCTCAGCGGATACCGATATGAATGTGGTCATGGGTGAGGACGGTGGGCTCATCGAGGTGCAAGGCACGGCTGAGGGCGCAACCTTCGATCGAGCTACCTTGAATCAAATGCTGGATTTAGCCGAAGCGGGTATTCGCGACTTGTTTGAAGCGCAGCGTAAGGCCTTGGCCAAGGGCTAGTGCGGGGTTGGACCTAGAGGCCTTAGACCTCTAGGTCGTAATCCATGATCACGGGGGCGTGCGTTGAAAAGCTCTTCGCCTTGTAAATGACACCGTAGTCGATGTTGTACTTTAGCCCTTTGGACACCAGCTGGAAGTCCGTACGCATGCCGTCAACGCCCACTTGGCCTCCGGGCCAAAAACTATATTCATCGCTGTCGGAGTTCACTTCTCTAAAGGCGTCAACGTAGCCCAGCTCCATGATTTCGTCGAGGCTTTGGCGCTCTTCGGCTAAGAAACCGGGTAACTTGCTGCGACGCTCGGTGTATTCAACATCTTTGGCTTTGTGTGCGATGCGCCAGTTGCCGCAGATAATAAACTCGCGCCGTTTGTGGCTAACCTTTTCTAAGTGAGCAACAAGTAGCTGATAGAACTCGTTTTTGCGGGCTTGGGCGGCCGCGTCGTTGGGCGCTGCATAGGGCGCAATCAAGGAGCCTATACTTACGTTGCCAAAGTCGGCTTGGATATAGTGGCCGTCCATGTCAAAGTCAGTGAAGCCCAATCCAGTCATGATCGCTTTTGGTAGTTCTTTGCAGTAAATCGCAACGCCGTCTTTTTTGGAGTCGTTAAGATTGTCGTAGAAGTAGGCATTGTATTCGCGCGGAAAGAAGGAATCTTTCCGTAAGTCGTATTCGGAGCAGCGGATATCTTGGATACAAATGAAATCCGCGTCTTGGTCGCGAACCCACTCGTAAAACCCTTGTTTTTCGGCCTCGACCAATCCGTCGGCGCTAAAACTGATAACCCGCATTCATAGCTCCCTAATACTAGAATGTGTATGATACCTAACATTAGGGCGTATGAGTATGTTTAAAGCGTGCCATTCGTTGTTTTATTTAAATTAAGTTGACGCCAACAACCATGAACGTGATGCGAACTGCATCAAAATAAAGCATTTAAGAGCTAAAGTGGTGCGTTGAGTCATAAGGCGAGGAATAGCGGAAGTGCGAACCTATCAAAACCGGTTTATCGAGCTTGCTAAAAAGCACGATGCACTCAAGTTTGGCGAATTTACCCTAAAATCGGGGCGCGTTTCGCCCTACTTTTTTAATGCCGGTGCGTTCAATAGCGGTGCAACCTTGGCAGAGTTAGGTCGATGTTATGCGGATTGCATTATGGCTTCTGGGATTGAGTTTGATGTACTGCTAGGCCCTGCGTATAAAGGTATTCCGCTCGCGGCCGTAACCGCAGTCGCATTGGCCGATCAGCACGGTTTAGATGTGCCGTTTGCCTACAATCGTAAAGAAGCCAAAACACATGGCGAAGGTGGTGTTATGGTGGGTGCGCCGCTTGAGGGACGAATTTTGATCATCGATGATGTCATTACGGCGGGAACGGCAGTGTCAGAAGTTATAGAAATGATCGATACTGCGGGTGCGCAAGCGGTGGGTGTGGTTATCGGGTTAGATCGGCAAGAAAAACTTGATGGCGACGCTTCTGCGGTACAAACCATTTCGGCTAAGTTCAATTTGGCGGTAGCAAGTATCGTGAACTTTGCTGACCTGATTGATTATCTAGGGCAGGACCGGGGTGCAGATGACAGTGTATTGCTTGCTATGCAACACTACCGTGCTAAATACGGTGCGACAGAATAATAGGATAAGCACATGACCAAGAGCCGACTCCCGCTATCGTACCTTGTGCTTATTGTCGCTTGCCTGGGTACCAAAGATGCTGTCGGGGCAAAAGAGTTGTATAAGTACAAGGATGCCTCGGGTATCCCAGTGATTAATGATCGTTTGCCGCCCGAGGCTGTGCCGTTAGGATACGAGGTCCTGAGCGAAGACGGTGTTGTTATTCGGGTTGTGCCGCCTCAAATGACGGAAGAAGAGTTCGCTTTGCAAAGCGCTCAGGAAAGAGAGGCGCAGGCAAAGCGCGAAGCCGCGGCTGCGCAAAAAGCGCGAGATGAATCCCTGTTAATGCGGTATAGCTCGGTTGCCGATATCGAGGCCGCTCGAGAGCGGGCGCTTCAGTCCATTCGGATTCGGGTGAGCATATTAAGAAGCAATGTACGTTCAGCGGTGCAGCAAATCGAAAACTATCAGGCGCAGGCCGCTAACATTGAGCGCAGTGGTGGCAAGGTGGATGAAGCGACCAGCGAGGCGATCGAGATTGCGAGGCGCAGACTCGCTTTAACTCAAAAGGCTCTGGCTGAACGCGAGATTGAGATCGACAAGGTCACCGCCGAATATCAAGTGGACATCGATCGGTTTAAGCACCTTGAGGATCAGGTGGAAATGCGGCGCACACTCACCATACAAGAGTAGCCGCGACGCACTGTAATCCGCGAACGCTTAGTCCAATAACCCGTGAGTGAGTACTTGCCACTGCTGCTGCCAGCCGGCCGTCGGCACGCGTTTGAACTCGCTGCGCACAAATTGAATCAGGCGCCCTTCCGCCGCGGCCATCATAAGGTTGGCGGCCGAAGCCACTGGGATTTGTGTGCGCTTGCCTTCCCGTAATTCGGCTTCCCTTAATATTTGTTTTAGCTGGGTCTCGAGACGATCAAACAATTGTCCAACTCGATTGCGTAAGCGCTCGGTCTCCCCAGTCAGTACATCTCCCGTCATTAGACGGGTAATGCCGGGGTTCTTCTCGGCAAAGCCCAGCAACAGGGCAACGATGCGTTCGCACTGCACTAGGGCGCTTTGCTGCTCTTTAATGATGATCGCTATACGTGTAAAAAGCGTCTCTTCAATAAACTCAATGAGACCCTCGAACATTTTGGTCTTGCTCGGGAAGTGTCGATAAAGCGCAGCTTCAGAGACTCCGACCTGCTCGGCCAAAGCCGCGGTCGTGATTCGAGCGCCGGGGCTTTGTTCTAGCATGGTTGCCAGTGTTTCCAGTATTTCTTGCTTACGTTGGCCTTTTTGTCGAGTCATGGTTCGCCTTATTACCGGTTGGGCCGGTTGGTGATTAAAGTGCCAATACCTTGGTCCGTAAAAATTTCGAGCATGGTGGCGTGGGGGACGCGACCATCAATAATGTGGGCGCTATTGACGCCCCCCTTGACGGCATCTAAGGCGCATTGAATTTTAGGAAGCATGCCGCCATAAATCGTGCCATCTGCAATGAGTTCGTCCACTTGGCTCGTGCTTAAGCCGGTCAGGATGTTGCCCTCGCGATCCAGTAAGCCCGAGACGTTGGTTAACAGCATCAGCTTTTCTGCTTGCATGACTTCGGCAATCTTTCCCGCCACCAAGTCAGCGTTGATATTGTAGGTGGCGCCCTGAGCATCTACGCCAATAGGCGCAATCACCGGTATGAAATTGCTGCCCAGAATGACTTGAAGTACTTCGGTGTCGATAGACTTTACTTGGCCCACGTGGCCGATATCGATGATCTCTGGCGCGCCCAGTTCGGGCGAGTAGCGATCGATGGTCATTTTCTTGGCGCGAATAAACTGTCCGTCTTTGCCGGTAACTCCAATCGCCTTACCGCCATTGCGATTAATTGATGCGACGATCTCTTTGTTGACGCTGCCGCCCAGGACCATCTCGACCACATCCATGGTTTTGGCATCCGTGACTCGCATACCGTCAATAAACTCGGTCTTAATGTTCAGGCGCTCAAGTAACGAACCAATCTGCGGGCCGCCACCGTGCACAACGACGGGGTTCATCCCTACCAGTTTCATGAGCACGATGTCCCGCGCGAAGCTGTCGTGTAGCTCGGCATCGGTCATGGCATTGCCGCCGAACTTGACCACAATGGTCTTGCCTGTGAAACGTTGTATGTAGGGTAGCGATTCGGTCAGTACCTGAGCGATATTAAGAGCATTTTCGCGACTGAGAGACATGCGTGTTTTTCCGTCCTTAAAAAGGTAGCAGTAAATTCGGGTTGAGGTTTAACAGCGCTTGGCCAACAGCGCTTTGTAAGGTCTTAAGTTGCTCTTCAGAGTCGGCCTCGAAGCGCAGTGTTAGTGCTGCGCTGGTGTTTGAGGCCCGAACTAGCGCCCAGCCATGGGTGTAATCAACTCGGAGCCCATCGATGGTGGTGATTTTACCATCTTTAAAGTCGGCTTGGGCGAGTAGCGCTTCAACCAACTCGAATTTTTCGCTGTCCGGCACTGAAATAAGTAATTCGGGAGTGCTCAAGGCATTGGGCAGGTCGGCTAGCAGATCCACGAGCGGTATCTCGTCGGCACTGATAATTTCGGCGAGTCTCGCCGCTGCGTAGACGCCGTCATCAAAACCGTACCAGCGTTCTGAGAAAAAGATATGGCCTGAAAATTCGCCGCCTAAAATAGCCCCGGTTTCGCGCATTTTCTGCTTCATGAGTGCGTGACCTGTTTTCCACAGTACCGGTCTGCCGCCCAGACGTGAGATCAGGTCCCCCAGTTGGTGGCTGCATTTAATGTCGTAAACCACATCACTACCTGGGTTGCGGGACAGTACATCTCGAGCGAGTACCATCATCAAGCGATCGGTTCGGATGATATTGCCCTCGCTGTCGACAGCCGCGATGCGGTCGCCATCGCCATCAAAAGCGACACCAAGATCCGCTTGTTCACGCTTAACTCGAGCCGCCAAGGGTGCCAAGTTTTCCTCGTTGCTGGTGTCGGGCGAGTGGTTGGGGAAGTTGCCGTCAATGTCGCAATTCATGCTGACCACGTCGCACCCTAGCTGCTCGAAGAGCAGCGGAGCAACTCGGCCTGCCACGCCATTGCTGGCGTCGATCACAATCTTGAGTGGTGCTGGTATCAGGATATCGTCGCTTATTTTGCGCAGGTAAGCCGGAATGACGTCTTCACGGCTCAAGGCGCCCTGCCCGCTGCTAAACATACCGGTTTTGGCTAGGGTGTAGAGTGACTTGATGGCCCCCGATGCAAGTGGTTTGCGATCGAGTACAATTTTAATGCCGTTAATTTCAGCTTCATTGTGGCTGCCCGTAATCATTAGACCCGATCGGTATTCCAGCTCGTGAGTAGCGAAGTACATTACGGGTGATGGCACCACGCCAATGTCGATAATGTCGATACCTGAGGCCAATAACGATTTAATGAGAGCTGCTTTAATGCGCGGACTAGACAAGCGTCCGTCGCATCCGATAATCAAGGTATACTCGCCCTGGTCGGCAGCCATGGTCGCTATCGCGCCGCCAATCGCAGTAACGATCTCGTCGGTGAGTTCGGTGTCCGCCACGCCGCGAATGTCGTAGGCTCGAAAGATTTGTTCAGGTAGCTCATCAAGCGTTAGTTGACGAGCCTGACTGGTAATAACGCGGTCGCTTTGAAGCGTGCTGGTTACCGTGAGAGTCTTGCGTTGGGTGTCATCAGTAGCGGCTGTCACTGATTCGGTATCGGCTATGAGTGCGCTCGGCTCGTCAGGTTCGAGATGGGTGCTGATTGGCTCCGATGTAGACACTGTCTCGTGGGTTTCAGGCTCGACTTCTTTTGGTTTGGCGCTGACAAAATCCAGCACCTCGTCTGAGGCGAAAGCGGAAAGATCAAATTCACCCTCGGCAACAGTATCGGTCTCGACGCTCTTTGGGCCTAGCTCTAGAAGCTCGTCTGTATCGCTGAGTTCAAGTTTCGTCGTTTGTTTCGAGTCTTCTTCTGCGGACGTCCGCTCTGGACTCTCGGGGGTCTCCAGAGAGGCAAGTATCGCCTCCATCTCGTCTTCGGGGGAATTGTTCGACAGCGGGGGCTCTTCCTGTGTCGGAGTCTCTGCTGTCGCAGTGTCCTCAGGTGCCGCGACCTCCTCATCCGATGCCCCTTCTACCTCAGGGGGCATTGTTCGGTGTCGACGGCTGCGAACCTCATCCATTATGGCGCTCATGCTGTTTTCGCCGCTTGGTACAGGCGTCGACTTCATAAAACTGGGTACGGTTGGTGCCGAGTTTAAGTCGGGTAAGTCGAGCTCTGAGAGCTCGTTATTAGGCCCCTGCGTGTCGCTCATCCTGGTAATTAACGGTTCTAGTTCTGGCCAGACATCGCCCGCAGATGACTGTGTTGCCTCAGCCAGCAGGATAGCATCGATACTACGTTGCAAATTCTTTCGGCTTTGCGCTAACAAATACCAAGGCGGTATAACAACGCAAAGCGAGATTAGCAGCAGGCTTAGGTATAGCCCCCACGGCGTTTTTATCAGCTGCTCGGAGGTCTTCGCGCTGGGGGTGTAGCGTAACTCCCAGTCGCTACCGGCAATAGCCCGCGTCTGGATGCCATTTTCGCGGGTACCCAGGTTTCCGAGTTGGAGTATCGGGTGCAGATTCGTGCCGCTTGCTCCCCTGAGTATTTGTCCCAAAATCAGGTTGGGTGCGTTGGCTCGATCTGTGGGGGTGAGCAATGTGCGGTAATAGCTTTCGGTTCGCGTCAGCAAGGCAACGCCTCGGTTACCGTTACTGCTCTGCCATTCTGAGGCGACGGCAAATGAGACTAGGCTTTGCTGGTCAACAATGTAGGCCTCTGGAGGTGGGGTATTAAGTTGTGCTCGTCTTATCAAGTCTACTTCGATATGGTTTCTGAGCTGCTCGGTACCTGCCATCATCGCTGAAGTACCCATATCGTCCAATTTAATCAGTTGCACACTAAGCGCCTCTGGGAAAGCGCTGGCAATTTGTGCTTGTGCGGCGGCAAGTGCCTCGGGTGTTCCCTGCTCTATGGCCTCCCTTGCAATTGATCCATTCAGCAGATTCGCGAGCTGCGCTTGAGTCAATCGGATATTTTGGGCAATACGTTCGGCCAGTGCGGCCGACTCGGCTTCGCTGACTTGGGAGTAGGTGCGCTCGGTTTGCTGAGGTACGTGAACCGCCAGAATGAAAACCAGGGCTAACGCAGTGACCAAAAGCGACGCTCCGTAGATTCGCGCGATAATGATCAGTAAGGCCTTGGGATGTTTGGCAAGTACAGCAGCAAAAGCGGGTTTAATCATGAGATTCACTGACTCGTTACGCGGTTAATGGGTGCGGCGATATTCTTTGGCAAGCTCATCGATGCAGGTTCGAGCGACGTCCAACTTGCTCGCTTCCGGTAAGTGTAATTCTAACTCTGAACCAATAATGATGACTCTGTTATGGTCCTGTCCGAATACAGCATCGTTGCCGACATCGTTGGCAATAATAAGATCGAGCTGTTTGCGAATTCGTTTTTCGCGCGCATGGTCAAGTACGTGTTGCGTTTCAGCGGCAAAACCAACCGTGTACAGCGAGGGAAACTCTCTACTGATGGTGGCAACAATATCAGGGTTTTGGGTAAGTTCTATGGTCAGCCCGCTGTCCCCTTGCTTTTTGAGTTTATGATCCGCAACGGTTACCGGTCTATAGTCGGCCACCGCGGCGCAGGCAATAAAAATATCTGCCTGGTGACAGGCATTTTGACAGGCGTTTAGCATGTCTCGGGCGCTTTCGACATCAATCCGAGTGGTCCGCGCCGGTGTGTCTAGGTGAACGGGGCCGGCGACAAGCGTGACCGTCGCGCCTGCTTCAATAGCTGCGCGGGCCAGCGCGAAGCCCATTTTGCCTGAGCTGTGGTTGCCGATGAAGCGCACGGGGTCTATGGCTTCTCGGGTTGGACCTGCGGTAATCACCAAGCGCAAACCCTCAAGCGCTCTTGAGGGGAAGTGTGTATGCAATGCATCGACGATATCGGTGGGTTCGCTCATACGCCCTGAGCCGACATCGCCGCACGCTTGCTCACCAGCATCGGGTCCAACGAACACAAACTTACGTCGTCGCAGCGTGTCGCAATTGTCTTGCGTGGCCGTTTGCGCCCACATCTGCTGATTCATGGCGGGCGCAACAAATACGGGCGCTGCAGTGGCTAGCACAAGGGTGGTCAGTAGATTGTCGGCATCGCCATTCGCAAGTTTGGCGAGAACATCGGCCGTCGCGGGCGCAATCACAATGGCATCAGCCCAGCGCGCCAGTTCGATGTGACCCATGCCGCGTTCGGCTTCAGCGTCGAGCAGCTCGGTATGTACAGGGTTTCCGCTTAAGGCCTGCAGCGTCAAAGGGGTGATAAAGGCTTGCGCACCCTCGGTCATCACAACGCGAACATTGGCACCTTGCTTCTGCAGTTGGCGCACTAATTCCGCGGATTTGTAGGCTGCGATGCCTCCACAAACTCCGATGATGATATTTCGCTGATTAAGATGTCCCATTGGGCCTCTGACTATGGACAATAACCGAGGTGTAAAGATAACACCGTAAGCGGTTTGGATACAGAGACAGTTAATAGGAGCGACTGAGTGGTAACTAATTGTTGTAGCGAGGATTTAAGTGAGCTGAGCAGCGCCGAACTGTTGGCTATTCAGTTGGGTATCGAGAACGAAGGGAGACACGTGGCTGAATCCTTGCTGAAACAATGCGGTGGTTTGGCGCGAGTACTCAAATCGGATTACGCATGGTTGCGCACGATGGTGGGTCTTTCTCCACGGTCCATAAGGCGCTTGAGGGTGGTGGTGGAGTTATCGTCTCGAGCCGCAAAAGAGGCCCTGCTGCATGTCGACGCGCTGTCTAATCCAGATTTAGTGCGCGAGTATTTGTCGGAGTATCTGGTTGCGGCTAAGCGCGAGCACTTCGTGTGCCTGTATCTGGACGTGCGTAATCAAGTGCTCAAGGTCGATACCTTATTTTCGGGTACGGTTGACGCCGCTAGCGTGTACCCCCGAGAAATCGTCAGCACAGCCTTGCAGGTGGGTGCTGTAAATATCATCATTGCGCACAATCACCCATCGGGAAGCTCGCAGCCCAGCGATGCTGACCATCGCGTGACGGAAAAGGTTCGTAAGGCTTTGGGCTTGGTCGACATTTGTTTGTTGGATCATTTGGTTTTGGGGCAGGGAGAATTTTTTTCGTTTGCAAAAGCGGGATTTTTATAGGTTTGGCTTGCTTCGCGAGCGGTGCTCTGGTATAAAGTCGCGCTCCGTGCGCTGGGGGTAAAAATCCAGCGTGGTTACCGAATTTACGATCCCACCAACGATGGGAGAGGCGAAAGATGTCAAGAGTATGTCAAGTAACGGGAAAGCGTCCCGTGACAGGAAATAACGTATCACACGCAAAAAACCGCACACGTCGTCGTTTTTTGCCTAATTTGCACAGCCACCGTTTTTGGGTTGAGTCAGAAAAGCGCTTTGTTCGTCTGCGCGTTTCAAGCAAAGGTATGCGTGTTATTGATAAGCGCGGTATCGACACCGTATTAGCTGAGCTTCGCGCTCGTGGCGAGAAGGTATAAGGAGTAGATCATGAGAGAAAAAATCCGAATGATTTCATCAGCGGGTACCGGACATTTCTATACCACTGACAAAAACAAGCGCACGACTCCTGACAAACTGGAAATGAAAAAGTTTGATCCAGTGGTTCGCAAGCACGTCATGTATAAAGAAGGCAAGATCAAGTAATCTTGATGCTTGTGCTTTGCCGAAACCCCGGTATAGCCGGGGTTTTTTGTGCCCGGATGAACCATGCCTGAATTACCTGAAGTCGAAACCACCTGTCGGGGCATTGAGCCTCATGTTCTTAACAAGCCCATCTGCAGTGTGCTTGTGCGCGATACCCGTTTGCGTTGGCCTGTGCCGGCTGACTTGGCGAGCTCTCTGGTCGGTGGGCAATTTTCGCGCGTCGAGCGCCGAGCAAAATATATTGTCCTGCATCACACCGATGGTTTTGTACTGGCCCACCTTGGTATGACCGGCTCTATGCGGATTGTAAATACCGGTGAGCCAATTAAAGCGCACGACCATGTCGACATTTGCTTTGAAAATGGCGTTATTCTGCGCTATCACGATCCCAGGCGGTTTGGCTCTATCCACTGGATTGCAGGCCAAGATTTAGGGCACCCGTTGCTCGACACCCTAGGGCCCGAGCCTTTGAGCGACGACTTTTCAGGGCGATCACTCTATGCCCGTTCGCGCGGTAAAACCCAAGCCGTCAAATTGTTTATTATGGATGCCAAAGTGGTGGTGGGTGTCGGTAATATTTATGCCAACGAGGCCTTGTTTGCGGCAGGCATTGACCCTCGCCGCGCAGCGGGCAACGTGAGTTTGGCGAGGTATCAGGATCTTGCCCAGCACATCAAGCGTATTTTGTCCTACGCGATTGCTCGGGGTGGTACGACCCTTAGGGATTTTGTGGGAGGCGACGGTAAGCCGGGTTATTTTAAACAAGAACTCAATGTATATGGTCGCGCGGGACTGCCCTGCGTGACTTGCGCCAAGTCCCTAAATGAAGTGCGCTTGGGGCAGCGCACCACGGTGTTTTGCACTGCGTGTCAGCGCTGATAGCGCGCGATAAGTCGCTCGGCTACAGGCTTAGGGACAAAGGGGGTAATATCGCCATTCAATACCGCTATCTCTCTCACTAGCGAAGAGCTAATAAAGCCCAAGTGCTCAGAGGGTGTTAAAAAGACCGATTCGAATTCTGGGTGCATGGCGCGATTCATGTTGGCAAGCTGAAGCTCGTATTCAAAGTCGGACACCGCACGAAGCCCACGCAATACGCAGTTTGCTCCCTGGGAACGCACAAAATCGATGAGCAAATTATTAAAGCCTACGACTTCAACGTTCGGTAAATGGGCAAGCGATTGCTGGCACAACTCGATGCGTTCTTCTAGCGAAAACATGGGTGTTTTTTTCTCGCTGTAGGCAATACCGACAACAACACGTTTAAATAGTCGAGACGCCCGCTCGGTAAGATCAACGTGGCCGTTGGTGATGGGGTCGAAAGTGCCTGGGTAAACAACGGTATCAATTTGCATGGTGATTGCTCCTACAAGTCTAGCGCGCATCCTAAACCTTATGGGCTTGGTGCTCAATCCGTCAGCGTGTTGTAGTAGAGTTTAGCGCGCACCTGACCGGCCTTGACTTCGCGGTACAAAGACCAATGCTCCGGTACTGAAGGTGCTTCTTCATCACTGGCTGTTTCGATATAAAACCAGCGTGTTTGCCACCCGCTTACTATGGGTAGTAGGGGCTCGATTAGGTTTTGGCGGTAGGGTGGATCAATGAAGACGATATCCGCCGAGTCCGCAAAGTGGTCGATAAAGTCGGTGGCGTCAGTGCAGTGCACCTGGCTTTTTGCTGTGCCACCAAGGGTTTGCAGTTGTGTGTTTAAGTGGCGGCAGACCTGGCCTTGTTGGTCGATAAAGTGACAAAAGCGTGCGCCCCGCGATAAACACTCGAGACCCAAGGCGCCGGTTCCGGCAAACAGGTCGATACAGGTAGTGTCTACCAGCTCGCCTTGAAGCCAGTTAAATAGTGTTTCACGAATACGGTCTGGCGTCGGGCGAAGTCCCGGTGAATCGAACACCGGCACCTTGCGGCCGCGCCAGGCGCCACTGATCATGCGCACTGTCCCAGACTTTTGTGGTCGAGATGCTGCGCTTTGCTTCTGAGGTTTAGGCATCAATGGTAAACTCTGAGGTCGAACACCTAAGGTACCACAGAGCATGAAGTTATTCAGGCGTAAGAAGCCCGCAGCTACTGCACCCGAAATACACAACGAGGCCCTCGAGGCGGACGCGGGTCAAGCGGCGGAATCTACCGCAACACAACCACCGCAGGTAGAGCAGTCGGATACTATCGCTCCTGATAGGAGCGTTGAACCCCTTGCCGAGGTGACAACCGAATCGGCACCACCACCCGCGGAAAAAAGCGGATGGTACGCGCGTTTAAAACAGGGTTTAAGTCGAACTCGCGGTCAATTTTCGTCCGGTTTGGGCAATTTATTTCTGGGTCGAAAAGTTATCGATGCGGATCTTCTAGAGGACCTTGAAAGTACCTTGCTGATGGCAGACGTGGGTATCGAGGCAACGACTCATATCGTCGCACAGCTCACAGCCCAGGTATCGCGCAAAGAGCTCGCCGATGGTGACGCCTTGCTAAGAGCCTTAAAGCAAGCGCTTACTACCATGGTGGGTCCTTACGAAAAAGCTCTGCCGTTAGCTGCCACTGCCCCTACAGTCATTTTGATGGTAGGTGTGAATGGGGCCGGCAAAACCACGACCATTGGCAAGCTTGCACAGCGCTATAAGGCAGAGGGAAAGTCGGTCATGCTAGCGGCAGGCGATACCTTTAGAGCGGCCGCAGTAGAGCAGTTGCAGGTGTGGGGCGAGCGCAACAACATTCCCGTAGTGGCACAGCACACTGGAGCCGACAGTGCCTCGGTGATTTTTGATGCCCTGCAAGCGGCACAAGCGCGCGGAG
Organism: Aequoribacter sp.; assembly: GCF_965659035.1. Lineage (NCBI taxonomy): Bacteria > Pseudomonadati > Pseudomonadota > Gammaproteobacteria > Cellvibrionales > Halieaceae > Aequoribacter > Aequoribacter sp. The sequence continues at coordinate 16,477 of NZ_CBFHWH010000003.1, forward strand.
TTGATGTCTTGATCGCCGATACAGCGGGCCGTTTGCACAACAAAGACAACCTGATGGAAGAGTTAAAAAAGGTTGTCCGGGTCATGAAAAAGTTAAACCCAGAGGCACCGCACGAAGTGATGCTGGTCTTAGACGCGACCATGGGTCAAAACGCTATTGCGCAAGCCCAGCACTTCAAGGCGGCGGTCGATGTGTCGGGTATTACGCTGACCAAACTTGATGGCACGGCCAAGGGCGGTGTGATTTTTGCCATCGCTCATAAATTGGGCATCCCGATTCGTTACATTGGTGTGGGTGAATCTTTAGAAGATTTGCGTCCTTTCGAAGCGGAGCCGTTTGTGAACGCCCTATTCGACGAGGCTAATGTGTGATCGAGTTTGACCGCGTCAGCAAGCGTTACGACAGTGGGCGCGATGCGTTACGTGAGTTAAGTCTTTTTGTTGAGCCCGAAGAACTTGTGTTTTTGACGGGGCATTCGGGCGCCGGTAAGTCCACTCTGCTTAAATTGATCATGATTATGGAGCGTCAAACGCGTGGCCGGGTCATCGTCAATGGTAAGGATTTGCAGTCCATCAAAGGTGGTGGCATTGCCAAGCACCGGCAAGATATTGGGGTCGTTTTCCAGGATCACCAACTGCTGTATGACCGCAGTGTCTACGACAACGTCGCCCTGCCTTTGCTGATAAGTGGGTTCGAGCATCGTGATATCGGTCGTCGGGTTCGGGCCGCATTAGATAAAGTGGGCTTGCTCGATAAAGAAAAATCCAACCCCGAAGCCCTGTCTGGCGGCGAGCAGCAACGTGTTGGAATTGCGCGCGCGGTGGCGTCTAGACCCAAAATACTCTTGGCCGATGAGCCCACGGGAAACCTGGACCCTGCCCTGTCGGCCGAAATTATGGCGCTGTTCAGGGCTTTCAGCCGAGCAGGCGTCACGGTATTAATTGCCACTCACGACTTGGCTTTAATTTCGCGGATGCAGCACCGTATTCTGACCCTGAAAGATGGCGCGCTGGTGACTGGGGGTGGTCGTGAGTAAGTCGGGCCGCACGGCAGTTCAGTCTGTAACAAAAGTGCCCTTTGCTCGACGCTTTGCGACCTGGCGCGGGCATCACCGTCTCGCTCGACATGATACCCTTGAGCGCTTGGGGCGCCACTGGGTGTCGACTTTGTTAACTGCCCTAGTAATGGGCGTGGTACTGAGCTTGCCTGCGGCGTTAAGTATGGGGGTTTTGACCCTAGATGCAGCACTCGCTGAAGTTGATCGAGGTGACTCCATCACGGTAATGACGCACGACTCCGTCTCGTTGGAACAAGCGAGTGCGCTATCTCAAGAGCTGGCGTCTCTCGCTTTGGTTGAGTCAGTCTCGGTTGTGTCAAAAGAACAAGCGCTGGAAGAATTGAGTCAGTGGTTGGGCTTAAGTCCCGAGGTCCTAACCTCGCTGGGTAACCCCTTGCCGCACTCAATTTCGTTAACCTTAAGCTCAACGCAAACTGCTGCGCTTCAAGCCTTTACCGAGCAGCTCGCAAGTAATCCTCTGGTCGCTGACGTATTGCTGGATATGGAGTGGCTGAGCCGGCTCCAGTCCATTGCCTTATTTGGTGAGCGTTTAATGTGGGCATTTGTGGCTATTGCTTTACTGGCCTGCCTACTGATCATTGGTAATACCGTTCGGCTTGCAGTGGAAAGTCGGCGACAAGAGATACTGGTGACCAAGCTTGTCGGGGCCAATAATGCCTATGTGATGCGGCCTTTCTTGTATACTGGCTTTGCTTACGGTGCCGCCGGAGGGCTGGTTGCGCTGTTAATTGCCTACAGCGTGAAGTACTGGTTGGGCGGTCCGATAGAAGCTTTAGCAAATTCCTATCAAGCGCCTTACTTTACTTTGCGTTTCCCCCTAAGCCTGGCGTTTGCTCTGCTGGTCACAGCTATTGTGCTGGGAATGGTCGGGGCCTGGGTGTCTGCACGGCGTCAACTGAAGCTTATTGAACCTCGATAACGCTCATCTAATCGTATTTTACTTGCGTAATAAGGGAACTTTTGCCAAATTAGCACTCTAAGGGTGAGAGTGCTAAACTTACAGGGCACAACGAGGAGAGATAATGTCTACCCAACTACAGCCTGTTGATCAAATGGTGCCTGGCGCCAATTTGGCCGCCTACATTCAGACCGTGAGCAGTATCCCGGTACTGTCGGTTGAGCGTGAGCGGGAATTGGCCGAGGATCTCTACTACAACGACAATTTAGAAGCGGCACGCCAATTGGTTATGTCGCACCTGCGCTTTGTGGTTCACATTGCACGTAGCTACTCAGGTTACGGTCTGGCTGAAGCCGATCTTATCCAAGAAGGTAACGTGGGTTTGATGAAAGCGGTAAAACGCTTTAATCCCGAAAAAGGTGTTCGTCTGGTGTCTTTTGCGGTGCACTGGATCAAAGCCGAAATGCACGAATTCATTTTACGTAACTGGCGTATCGTAAAAGTGGCCACCACCAAAGCACAGCGCAAATTGTTCTTTAATTTGCGGTCATCTAAAAAAGCCTTAGCGTGGTTGTCAGCCGAAGAAGCGCAAGCCGTCGCTGATGATTTGGGCGTTGATGTGCGCGAAGTAGCGACCATGGAAGCCCGCATGAGTTCGCGCGACGTGGCGTTTGATGCCCCAAGCGATAGCGACGACGATGACGTTTACGCGCCTCAGTATTACCTGGAAGATCATCGCGCTGACCCTGCTCAGCAAGTGGAGTCGACCAACTGGCAAGAAGATAGCGAGTCACGTTTGCACTACGCTTTAGAGCAGTTAGACGAGCGCAGTCGCGATATCTTAGCGCAGCGCTGGTTGAATGACGACAAAGCGACACTACACGATTTGGCAGCACAGTACGGCGTATCAGCAGAACGTATTCGTCAGCTTGAGCAAAATGCCATGCAAAAAGTGCGCAAGTTCATGGGTGAGCTGGTCGCGTAATTCTGATGTGGTTCTCTAAACCCGAGCGCACAATGCAAACTGCAGCGGCGCTCGGTGCCTTGGCGGTCATCGCTGGCGCCTTTGGTGGTCACGCTATTGATCGGTTTATGCCGCCGAGTGACGTTGCGGTGTATCAAACAGCCGTCAAATACCATTTTTGGCACGCATTAGCCTTATTGCTCATTGCCATTGCGCAATGGCGGGCACCCGCAAGCATTTGGCTGGCCCGTTCCGCTTTGCTGTTCACTGTGGGCTGTGTGTTATTTTCTGGAAGCTTATACACCTTAACGCTGATGAATTGGCGTTTTCTGGGTATCATTACGCCTTTTGGCGGTTTAGCCTTTATTTTGGCTTGGTTGTGCTTGATACCAGCTTCTAAGGAATTGATAAAGCATGAGTGAAAGCAGCTTTTCACGTCGTATTAAAAGTTATGTGATACGCGCAGGGCGCATGACCGAAGCTCAGCGCGAAGGTCTTGATGTGGGCTGGCCGCGTTTTGGTCTTTTAGCTGAAACCGGAACCTTAGATTACGACGCTGTATTCGAGCAGCGTGGCCCTGTTGTATTTGAAATTGGCTTTGGTATGGGACAATCGCTACTCGCTCAAGCTCTGGCCGAACCCGATCACCGATATGTTGGCGTAGAAGTTCACCGACCCGGAGTCGGTAAGTTGTTGCACGATGCCATGGAGGCGAAAGCCACCAATATTCGGGTCTACTGTCACGATGCGGTGGAAGTGTTAGAGCAATGTATTCCCGCCACAAGCCTAGACCGGGTGCAGGTATTTTTCCCCGATCCTTGGCACAAAAAAAAGCACCACAAGCGCCGCCTGATTCAGCCTGAATTTTTGAGCTTGCTCGCGCGTCACATGAAGCCCGGCGCTATGTTGCATTTGGCCACCGACTGGGAAAACTACGCCGAGCACATGCTTGAAGTATTAACCCCTCATCCTGATTTCAAAAACACGATGCCTGAGGCCGAGCCCTACGCGCCCCGCCCCGAGTCACGCCCTTTGACCAAATTCGAGAAGCGCGGCGAGCGTTTGGGGCATGGTGTTTGGGATTTGTTGTTCGAGCGGGTTTGAGCGACTATAAGCTTTAGCGGCGGTTGTTGAGCCTATCGCGCAGGTCACTAGTCGAGTTCTGTGCTGCAAATTGACTTCACCCTGAAAACTGATACCGTCTCAGTTACACAACAAACCAAGAGGTGGTGACCATGCAAGACATGAGTTTTGACGCTTTTTTTAGTCGGGGTATCGAGCGGACAAAGCCAAAATATTGGTCTTTATTGGGTAATTTCTGCCTGTTTGGTTTGGCTATCGTGGTCGCTGCGATCACTGTGATTGGCATTTTAATCATTCCCGCGTTAATCGCTGGCTTGATTCACTTTTTGTTAGCCAGCGCCCGAGGGCAAGAGCCAAAATTCGGCTCATCGTTTTCGGCGGGTTTCGCCGAGGGCATGTGGTGGAAGTCGTTGTTCTTGGTCATTGTTCTTATCGTAGGTCTTATGATCGGCTTTATGCTGTTGATCATTCCCGGCATCTACCTAAGCGTTGTTTGGTTTTACGCCTTTTATCTGCTGGTGGATAAAAAAATGGATATCTTCGAGACACTGCAGACGTCAAGAAAATTGATTCACCAGCAGGGTTTTTGGAAGATCTTTGGCGTTTTGCTTGTGATTAATATCGTGAACTCGGTGCTGAGTGCGATACCGCTTGTGAGCTTGGCGGCCTTGTTTCTGGTTCCGTTCATCATGATGATTTATGTCACGATGTACCAAAATGCCATCGACGAGGATTCTGACGACGAGGTCCCTGATCTTGAAGCCGAGCTTATTCCATAAAACTTTCGATGACGGAATTTAAAAAACGCCAGCCCAGCTCGGTGGTTTGAAGGTGTTCGCTGCCCTCAACCATTAGGCCTTGCGCCTGCAGTCTTCGCCAGGTGTTGTGCATACACTCTGGTGCTAAGCCGGTTGAGCGTTGGAATAAGGCTATTTCTACGCCCTCGCGCAAGCGTAAGGCGTTTAGCATAAATTCGCTGATTAATTGCTCTTCATCTAAAGAGCTCTCGACGGCTAGGCGAGAGGCGCGATCGCTGGCTTGTAAGTAGCTGTCCGGCATGCGTTGCTTAGCTGTTCGAATGACGTGATTGTTGTAGCTGATCTTGCCATGCGCTCCAGCACCAATCCCGAAGTAGTCGCCAAAGCGCCAGTAATTGATGTTGTGTCGGCATTCTTGCCCTGTGGTGGCAAAGGCCGAGACCTCATAGCGCTTCAGCCCAGATTGAGTTATGAAATGCTCGCCTTCATCGGCGATGTCGGCAATGGCATCATCGTCGGGTAGCGGCGGTCGCTGTTTATAGAATACCGTGTTGGGTTCTATTGTAAGTTGATACCACGACAGATGGCCGGTGTTGTAGCTTAGGCCTTGCTCTACATCCTGCAGCGCCTGTTTCAGGGTTTGGTCGGGCAGGCCATACATTAAATCAATATTGATGCGCTGAAAGCCCGCAGCTTGGGCTGCCTTTATGGCATGGTCGGCCTCGTCTCGGCTGTGAATACGGCCTAGCCGTTTGAGGTGCCCGCTGTTGAAAGACTGTATGCCAATGGATAGACGATTCACGCCTGCAGCGCGATAGCCGGAAAACTTTTCTTGCTCGGAGCTGCCGGGGTTGGCCTCCATCGTAATCTCGGTAGTGTCAGATAAAGGAGTTAGACGGTCGATGCCATCTAAGAGCCTAGCCATACTTTGCGCTGAAATTAAGCTCGGTGTGCCACCACCTATGAATAGGCTGTCGATGGGCCTTGCGCCGTAAGTTTCTAGGTCAGAGGTGTAATCGTTAATGAGCGCTGTAACCATTTCAGCTTCGGGGAGCGCCTGCCCGCTGACGTGCGAATTAAAGTCGCAGTAAGGGCACTTGCGCTCGCACCACGGAAAGTGAATGTATAAACCGGTGCCTGAGGGTGTTATCACAGTGCGCTTTGCAATTGATCGTGTAAGGCCTTGGCTGCGATACCGCGATGGCTGATACGATTCTTTTGGTCTTTAGGTAGCTCAGCGGCTGTGACCTCAAGCTCGCGGCAATAAAAAATCGGGTCATAGCCAAAGCCACCATCCCCTTTGGGTGTGGCGATAATCTCACCTTGCCAGCGACCTTGGGCGATGATGGGGTCAGGATCCTCGGCGTGTTTAACAAGCACCAGAGTACAGTGATAATGCGCGGGCCAGGGGCCTTCGCCGTGTTGCGCCAGTGTGGCAAGCAGGGCCTCTAGGTTTCCGTGGTCTGTGCCATCACCAAAACGCGCTGAGTAAATACCTGGTGCGCCACCCAGGCAATCGACGCATAAGCCCGAGTCATCGGCCAGCGCTCCAAGCCCCGTTTCCTGTGCGGCATGGCGTGCCTTAAGTAGTGCGTTTTCGACAAAGCTAAGACCTGTTTCATCGGCGCTGTCTAAATTGAACTCGCCTTGTGGAATGAGCTCAAAGCCAAGCGGATTTAATACCTCACTCAGCTCTTTGAGTTTGCCGGCGTTACCGCTTGCGAGTACCAGCTTATTCATGAATGTACATTTGATGTTCTAGGTGGTGCGAGTAGGTTCGGTCATCCCCTGCCGCTTGGAAGTCGATATAAAAATGGCGGAATTCTTCGTTAATAAATTTAAACGGGGCAATGTAATACACCGCGCCATCTTCACGAATTTCCCTGAATTTAAGTTCGTCTTTGCGAATCAAGTCGCTGGTGGTGCCGGACACATTCATGGCGCTGGGTTGTGTGCCATCGATGCCATCCTGATGTCTGCGGAGCGATAGCATCAAAATCCCGTGTCGCTTGCCTCGAGTGATTTGGTACTGGGCGGCAATTTTGGGGCTGAGAAAAGTCGTATTGACAAAGCTGTAGTGCAATTCGTACTCATCGAAGCGTTCCGACATTTGCGCATTGGCGTAGCTCGCGAATAGCAAGAGGCTAATGAATAAAGCTTTGAGTATAGGCATGACGACTACCGTGTAATTTTAAAAATTGCGGTGGTGGCAAACAGGTTCGGCCAGGTGCGCGCCAACCACGAGGTTTCACCGACCATTTCGCGGCGCTTAATTTTAAAGCCCTTCTGCCGGCACAGGGCTTCGAAGTCTTTTACGGTGCAAAAGTGGATGTTGGGGGTGTCGTACCAACTGTGCGGCATGAACTTTGAAACGGGCATGCGGCCGCGCGTGCTTAAGTGCACGCGGCAACGCCAATGCGCAAAGTTCGGAAAGGTCACGATGCCCTCGCGACCAATGCGCAGCATCTCATCCAAGACTTTATCGGGGTAGTGCAGTACCTGCAGCGCGTGCGCCATGACCACCACATCAAAACTTTGGTCGGGGAAGTTATCCAGCCCTTTGTCCATATTTTGCTCGACCACATCAATGCCCTTAGCTAGCGCTTGGGTGATGTTGTCCGGGTCGATTTCCAAACCCAAACCCTGCACCTTATGGGTGTCGCGAAGGTTGGCTAAAAACTCGCCGTCACCGCAGCCGAGGTCTAAGACTTTGGCTTCCTGAGGTATCCACTGCTTAATCTGAGTTAAATCGAGTCTCATAGCAGATCCTCTGCAATTCGTCCCAAATAAGCTCTCAGTACGTCGAGGTAGCGCGGGATTGGCATTAAAAAGGCATCGTGCCCTTCCGCTGCCTCGATTTCTGCATACGAAACGGGGCGGTTGGCAGCGATGAGCGCGTTCGTGATTTCGCGCGAACGCCTAGGTGAAAAGCGCCAATCTGTAGAGAAGCTCACCACCAAAAACTGTGCCTTGGTTGTCGCAAACGCTTTGACGGGGTCGCCATTAAAGTCTGCCGCGATGTCGAAGTAGTCAAGTGCGCGCGTCATAAGAATGTAGGTGTTGGCATCGAACGCCGTTGAAAACTGGCTGCCTTGGTAGCGCAGGTAGCTTTCGACCTGGAATTCGACTTCTTGATCGATGTTATGTTCGATACTGCCCGAACGAATATCGCGGCCGAATTTGTTGGCCATGGCGTCATCCGATAAATAGGTGACGTGGCCGACCATGCGCGCAAGGGCTAAGCCCTGCGACGGATTGGTCTCGCGCTCGCGATAATGCCCCGCACAAAAGTTGGGGTCAGATTGTATAGCTTGGCGTGCAATCTCATTAAAAGCGATATTTTGTGCCGATAAGTCCATCGCCGAGGCAATGATCAGACAATACCTAAGGCGTTCGGGGTACTGCACGCTCCACTGCATGGCCTGCATGCCACCCAAGCTTCCACCGATGACCGCCGCCCAGATATCAATGCCGAGGTGGTCCGCTAATGCTGCTTGGCTATTGACCCAATCGGAAACGCGAACTTGAGGGAAGTCGGGTCCCCACAGCTTACCTGTTTCTGAGTTGATCGACGTGGGTCCTGTCGAACCGTGGCAGCCGCCTAGGTTGTTTAAGCTAACAACGAAGTACACGTTGGTGTCGATGGGCTTACCGGGTCCAATGCATGTGTCCCACCAGCCGGGTTTGGTCTCGGATTCGCTATGATAGCCTGCCGCGTGGTGGTGCCCACTCAGTGCATGGCAAATTAAGATGGCATTGGTTCTTTGAGCGTTGAGTTCACCGTAGGTTTCGTAGACTAAGTCGAATTCGTTCAGTGTTTTGCCGCAGGCAAGCGCAAGCGGCGCATCAAAGTGCGCGGTTTGAGGACTGACAATGCCTACCGAGTTGTGTTCAGACATTTATAAGCCCATAACCAAAGCCGGATATAAGCCAACCGACGCGGCCAAGTTTCTGACGACGATCTCTAGAACATTAATACCGATAAAAACCAGTATGGGCGAAAAGTCTAATCCACCCATTGGAGGTAAGAGTTTGCGCACAGGCGCCATTACAGGTTCGGTGATTTGATACAGCAAATACACGGCTGGGTTGCTACCACCGGGGCTGATCCAGCTCAAAATAATGCTCGCCAGTAGCGCAAAAAAATAGATCTTAAGCAGTAAGCCCAAGATGCCGATTGCGCTCCACAAAAATAGGGTAACTGGGTTGGGACTAGCGATATTATTCAAAGCCAAAATCAACATAATTCCGGCCGCTTGAAGGGCTATTGCAAGGGTAAGTGACGCCGAGTCGAAGCGCCCAAACGGCCGCAAAAACCGCTGCAGTGGCCCAGCTAAGGGCTGCGTGGCCTTAAATACGAACTGGCTGATGGGGTTGTAAAAATCGGCGTTGGCCAACTGCATCACAAACCGCAACATGACCAGTAGTAGGTATAAGCCAAGCCCTGTTTGCAGAAGATAAACAACAATTTCGTTCATTGCGCCCATTAACGCCCCCTTGCAGCTTCTGCCGCCATTTCCTGTGCCCGTGCTACGGCGGCTTGCATGCCTGCCCTTAGCGTTTCGTCTAGGCCCGATGCTCTAAAGCTCGCTAGCGCCGCTTGAGTCGTGCCGCCAGGGCTCGTCACATTATTACGCAGCGTGGCTAAATCTGTCTCAGTCGATTGTACCAAGCGTGCCGCGCCAAGACAGGTTTGGACGGCAAGTGCTTTGGCGTCTTTGGGGTCAAGTCCCAGCTTTTCAGCTTCATCCACCATCGTCTCTAAGATGTAGAAAAAGTAAGCGGGTGCGCTGCCTGCAACGGCAATGACGGCATCGATTAATGATTCTTGTTCGACCCATACGGCAATGCCGCAGGCTTGAATGATCGTCTTGGCCAGTTCGCGTTGCGCATCGTTGACAAGGGAGTTCGCGAACAGCCCAGCGGCCCCCTCACCAATCGTTGAAGGTGTGTTGGGCATGGCGCGGACGATGGGGGTATCTGCCCCTAGCACCTCGGCGATTTGTTCTGTTAACACACCCGCAGCTACCGAGATCACCAGTGGTTTAGTGATGGAGCACGTAGCTTTAAGTTCTTGGGCAACGTCCAATAATTGCGCCGGCTTGACGCCTAAGATGAGCACATCCGCGAGCGCCGCCACTTCGGTATTTGAGGTCGAAGTCGTCAGCCCGCGATCCGCAAAGTAACCTAGTTTTTGTTCACTTCGGTTACTTACGGCAATGTGTTGAGGATTTACTCCGGCGCTCAACAGGCCGTCGATGATGGCGCGGTTCATGTTCCCCGCCCCAATAAACCCCAGCTTTGCTTGAATCAAGGTGATCTCCTGTATGTTTGCGCCTAAGTATACTTTGCTTGGGGTTTAACTGCGATTGCGCTCGCCGAAAATGTCGGTACCGATGCGCACCATCGTGCTGCCTGCAGCGATAGCGGCCTCTAGGTCTTGGCTCATACCCATCGACAATGTGTCCAGCTCAGGTATTGTGTGGCGGAGTGTGTTGAACAGCGTCACGACCTTCTCAAATGCGGCCGCTTGCTCAGCAGGGTCATCGCTGGGTTTGGGAATGGCCATTAGGCCTCTAAGTCGAATATTAGGTAAGGTAGCTATCGCGCTAGCAAGCTCAGGTGCCTGTTCGGCGCTTACACCGGACTTAGTGTCTTCGTTCGAAATATTTACCTGTAAACAAATGTTTACGGGGCCTAAATGTGCTGGGCGCTGATCGCTTAGACGTTGCGCAATTTTTAAACGATCTACACTGTGAACCCAGTCAAAGTGCTCGGCGATGGGGCGGGTTTTGTTCGACTGGATGGGGCCAATAAAGTGCCACGTTAGATCAAGCTCGTGTAGAGTTTCGATTTTATCCAGGGCTTCTTGTAGGTAATTTTCGCCAAAATGTTGAAGCCCACAAGCGGCTGCGGCTTCGATGGCTTCTGCGGGTTTTGTCTTGCTAACTGCGATCAGAGTGATCTCGTCAGAGCGACGTGAGGTCTGAGATGCGGCTCCCTCGATGCGAGTTAGCACTTTGCTAACCTGAGAAGCAATAGTTGCTTTGTTCATGCGCTAATACTACCTTAGAATGTACAGAGTGAAAGTCTACCTGAAATCAGTGTGGGCTGATGTAAGAATTCAAAGGGGAAACACCTTGGATATCACAGAATTGCTAGCCTTTAGCGCTAAGCAAAAAGCCTCTGACCTGCATCTATCGGCAGGTCTACCGCCCATGATTCGTGTTGACGGAGACGTGCGTCGTATTAACTTGCCTGCGCTTGATCACAAAGAAGTGCAAGAGCTTGTTTACGATATTATGAACGACAAGCAGCGCAAAGATTTCGAGGAGTTTTTAGAAACGGACTTCTCGTTTGAAGTCCCAGGCGTTGCGCGTTTTAGGGTCAACGCCTTTAACCAGAACCGGGGCTGCGGCGCGGTATTTAGAACCATTCCTTCCAAAGTGCTGACCATGGAAGACTTGGGGATGGGCAAGGTGTTTCGCGATATTTCTATGACGCCGCGCGGTCTGGTACTTGTCACCGGGCCCACAGGCTCGGGTAAATCGACTACCTTGGCCGCCATGATTGACTACATCAACGACAACAAATACGAGCACATCCTGACTATCGAAGACCCGATCGAGTTCGTACACGACAGCAAGAAATGCTTGGTCAACCAGCGTGAGGTACACCGTGATACTTTGGGTTTTGCCGAAGCTTTACGCTCGGCGTTACGCGAAGACCCCGACATTATTCTGGTGGGTGAGATGCGCGACCTCGAAACGATCCGTCTGGCTTTAACGGCAGCTGAGACGGGCCACTTAGTGTTTGGCACTTTGCACACCACATCGGCGGCCAAAACTATCGACCGTATCGTGGACGTATTCCCCGCGGCAGAAAAGTCTATGGTTCGTTCAATGCTGTCAGAATCGTTACAGGCGGTGATTTCGCAAACGCTACTAAAGCGCGCAGGCGGTGGGCGCGTAGCAGCACACGAAATTATGCGCGGTACGCCGGCCATTCGAAACCTCATTCGTGAGGACAAAATTGCACAGATGTATTCGGCCATTCAAACCGGTCAGGCCATCGGCATGCAAACTATGGATCAGTGTTTGATGGACTTAGTGGACGAACGCATTATTACCAAAGACATTGCTCGCGAAAAGGCACGTTCACCCGAGAACTTCTAGGGGCTCTGGGCGGTTTCAAAATAGCTTTGCAAAATAATCATGGCGGCTAGTGCGTCGATAGGCGTCTTTTTGTAATCGCCATCGTGCCCCAATTCTCTGGCTTGTTGTTTTGCTTCGAAGCTCGATAGGCGTTCGTCGGCCAGTGCCACTTTGACACCGAAACGGCCGTGAATACGGTTGGCGAATTTGCGGGCGCGAGCGGCCATGTCGCTGTCGGTGCCATCCATATTAGACGGTTCGCCTACAACCACAATGGCGGGGTGCCACTCTTCCAGTAAAGCGGCTAGTTGATCCCAGTTGGGTATGCCGTCTTGTGCTTTTAAAGTGCACAGAGGCTCAGCGGTTCGTAACGCCGCATTACCAACGGCTACCCCAATTTGGCGTAAGCCATAGTCAAAGCACAGAACTCGGCTCATCTTAGGCGTGACCGGCCCCGCTAGGCATAAGATTCATATCAAACCCAAGCTGTCCGGCCGCTGAACGCACTAGATCTGCAGAAGGTGTGCTAAATATCAAGGTGGGTGTTGCAGGTGCGGTCAGCCAGCTGTTCTCGAGTAGCTCCTGCTCGAGTTGGCCCGGCCCCCAGCCTGCATAGCCAAGTGCCAACACAAAATGTTCGGGGCCTCGTTCTTCGCCAATCGCGTGCATGACGTCAATGGAGGTGGTTAAGCCAACTTGGTCAGTGACGATCAGCGTGCTATCGAAGGTGCCGCGCTCGAGCGAATGCAAAATAAAGCCGTGCTCGGATTGCACTGGACCACCAGATAACACCGGCAGGCGTCCCACGCGGGGTGAGCAGGGGATGTCCAGTTGGCTAAGTACGTGCTCGAGCTCAAATTCCATGGGCTTATTCAAGGTAATACCCATGGCGCCATGCTCGTCGTGCTCGCACAAGTAAATCGCGCTGTGGCTAAAAAAGCCAGAGGATAAAGAGGGCATGGCAATTAGCAGTTGGTCTTTAAGACTGGTCGTATTCATAGCACCTCCTCAAATACCGTGGATCTTAAACAATAGCGACAATCACGGAACTTGACCAGAATTATTCAGCGATGGGTTTGAATTCCCAAGTGCGAATAATCTCGATCTGATCGGCTTTATCGCGCATAGCTGCGGGGAAAGGTGGATAAGGTGCTGCCAAGCGAACAATTTTGAGTACCGCCTGGTCTAGTACTGCGTGACCGGAGGACTGTATCACCTCGGTGTCTAACAGGCGGCCATCAAAGCCGATGGCAACCAGCACCCTGACATCTCCGTAAATGCCGTAGCGCCTAGAGCTCTCAGGGTAGTATTGGTTGCCGATAGTTTCGATGCGCTGGCGCCAAAGCCGCATATATTCCGCCTCGATACTGGCCTTGGCGGCTTGCGAGTGAATTCGCAATACTCTGGGTGCGCGGTTTAGGGCTAATTTGGTTTGGGCATATTCCAGCTGCAGCGCACTTAACCGTTCGCGTTGGCTTTGTGTTAAGGGGTCTTGGTTGGCGCCGTCTGCCGTGCCCGCACTGTTTTGCGGGCTCATTTGAAATTGCCCATTGCGGCTGTTGACCTGCGAGCTCAAGTTGCTGGCGGAATCGTCAACGGCTCTGCCTTTTTTGGCCTCAAAAGCTTGTTCTGCCGGGGGTAAAGAAGCGCCGCGGACGTCTTTTTCATCCCAATCGCCGCTGGCTTTTTGATTGGTTTGCGCCAGATGCGTAAACGCTTGTTCGTGACGAACTTGATTTACAGTCGACAGAGTGACGGCCAGCTGTTTGGTCGAGTTGTCTGTCGTTGGGGCCTGAAAGTTTAAGCCCAGGACCAAGGCGGCGTGAATGACCACAGCAAAAAAAGCGCACAGTACGATGTGATTGCTGCGGTCTGTCATTTTTAGGACCAGCCTTTTTCCTGAGCGATGACATCCATGAGCTGCCCTGCAACGTCGCAGCCGTAGGCGGCGTTAATTTCCCGAATACAGGTGGGGCTTGTCACGTTGATTTCAGTTAAGTAGTCGCCAATGACATCAAGACCCACAAACAGAAGACCTTTCTCGACCAATGTAGGGCCCACTTGCTCTGCAATCCAGCGATCGCGATCGCTCAAGGGCTGAGCTCGGCCCGAGCCGCCAGCAGCAAGGTTGCCACGGGTCTCCCCGCTTGAGGGAATCCGTGCCAAGCTGTAGGGCACGGGTTGGCCTTTGATCATTAGAATGCGTTTGTCGCCATCAACAATTTGGGGCAGGTAACGCTGCGCCATGATGGTCTGAGTACCGAATTTGGTGAGCGTTTCGAGGATTACATTGACGTTGGGGTCATCCTCTTTAACGCGAAAAATCGCGCTACCGCCCATGCCATCGAGTGGCTTGAAGATCACGTCGCCATGCGTCTTGTGAAATTCCTTTAAGCGCGCGTTGTCGGCGCTGACCAACAACTCGGGGCAGCACTGTGGAAACTGCGTCGCGAACATCTTCTCGTTGCAGTCGCGCAATGACTGGCAGCGATTCACAATCAGTGTGCCCAGTCGCTCGGCCATTTCAAGAATGTAAGTCGCGTAGATGTACTCGTTATTGAAGGGTGGATCCTTGCGCATCAAAACGACATCTACGGAGCTCAGTTCTTTGACCTGTGTCTCATCGAGTTCGTAGTAGTGGTTAGGGTCCTCAAACACTCGCAAGGGACGCATAGAGGCCATGGCCACACCGTTGACCACATGAAGGTCTGACGGCTCCATGTACCACAAATCCCAGCCGCGAGCACTTGCAGCCCAAAGCATGGCCAGCGAGCTATCTTTTTTGTAGGCGATCTCAGAGATCGGATCCATGACGATGCCAATGGCGGGCATAGTGATTCCTCGTGCTAGTCAATTATAAGAGTGTAAAGTCGCCGTAGCGTTGCTGTAAAACGCTAAGTGCAACCAAGGGTGCCGTTTCGGTTCGAAGTACCCGAGGGCCCAGCACCGTCGGTATAAATTTATGTTGAAGGGCAAGCTCGACCTCGGTCTCGCTCAAGCCACCCTCTGGCCCCACCAGGATAGCCACGCTTTGAGCCTCTGTTGGCGATTTTTCGGCGCTGGCACGGTGGTGCAGCACCCATTTTAGATCGGCGTTCACCTCGCTGATCCACTGACGAATACTTTGGATCGGCGCGATGCTGGGAATAACCGAGCGCCCACTCTGCTCACAGGCAGAGACGGCGACTTTTGACCAATGCTGCTGGCGTTTTTCGGCGCGCTCGGCATTGAGCTTAACGTCGCAGCGCTCGCTCGTCAGTGGATAAATTTCGTGGATGCCCAGCTCGGTTGCTTTTTGCACAACAAAATCCATGCGATCGCCCTTGGATACAACAATACCAAGCCTGCTGCGCAAAGAAGATTCAGTTGGGTTCGCTTTTGCGCTAAGCACACGTATAGTCGCAATACGCTTAGGGCTATCAAGCAACTCGCATTGGTAGTTGTTGCCGTCGCCATTGAACAGTTCGAGTGGAGCTCCCGTTTTTAGGCGCAAGACTTTCAACAAATGAAGGCTGGGGCCAGCCTCCAGTTGAATGTCGGTATTAGACTGTAACTCAGCCTCTGTGTAGATCCGATTAATCCGCAAAGTAACCTAAACGTTTGAGTTCCCGAACGATCGAAATGACCGGTTCCGCCTGGTTCATTGTATAGAAATGCAGGCCGGGCGCACCACCGTCTAAGAGTCTTTTGCACAAATCCAAGATAAAATCTTGGCCAAAGGCCTTAATGGCGTCTAGATCTTCGCCAAAGCCTGCCAGTTTTTTATCCAGCCAGCGTGGAATGTCTGCACCGCAGTTGCGAGAAAACCTCGCTAAGTTATCGTAGTTAGTGATTGGCATAATGCCCGGGTAAATCGGTTTGTCGATACCAATGCTCGAGCAGGTTTTTAAAAACTCAAAATAGGCATCAGCACTAAAAAAGTACTGAGTAATGGCCGCATTCGCCCCGGCATCGAACTTGCGCTTTAAGTTTTGCACGTCAGCGATGTAGGTTTTTGCCTCGGGGTGAATCTCGGGGTAGGCCGCGACTTCAATGGTAAAGTGCTGTGCTGTTTCTGCTCGGATGAAAGCGACCAGTTCGCTGGCATAGACCAGCTGCTGGCTGCCACCTGCGCCCGAGGGTAGGTCGCCCCGAAGCGCTACCAAACGGGAAATGCCCATGTCTTGATAGCGCTTTAGCAAAGCGCGCATGGTGTCTTCGCTGTCGGTACCGAAACTCAAGTGCGGCGCTACGGGCATGCCCGAGCGGTGAATATCCGCCACTGTGCCTACGGTGTTGTCGCGCGTTGACCCGCCCGCACCGTAGGTCACAGAGACATACTTCGGATTTGTGTCCGCCAGTTGAGGCAGTACTTGGGTAATGAGCTTCTCCCGCCCAGCATCGGTTTTGGGCGGGAAAAATTCGTAACTAAGCTGCTGAGTGCTCATTAGTACTTATAGGTCTCCGATTTGTAAGGGCCATCAACGCCTACGTGGATGTAGTCGGCTTGTTCTTGCGTTAATCGGGTGATCACGCCGCCAAATCCAGCGACCATGTGAGCCGCGACCTCTTCGTCGAGGTGCTTGGGTAGAACTTCAACGGTAATGGCTTGCGCGCGTAGTTCAGGCTCCAAGTTGGCAAATTTGCGCTCGTACAGGTAAATCTGTGCGAGAACTTGGTTGGCAAACGAGCCATCCATGATACGTGATGGGTGCCCTGTAGCGTTACCGAGGTTCACCAAGCGTCCTTCGGATAGCAGCAATAAGTGATCGTTGCTATCACGATCGCGGTACACCGTGTGCACCTGAGGCTTAACTTCTTCCCATTCCCAGTTGGCGCGCATGTAGGCCGTGTCGATTTCATTGTCGAAATGGCCAATGTTACATACGACAGCGCCGCTTTTGAGTGCGCGCAGCATCGCTGCGTTGCAGACGTTGTAGTTACCCGTCGCGGTGACCAGCAGGTCAACGTTGCCTAAAATATCGCGATCGATACAGGCGTCGGTGCCATCGTTGACGCCATTAACAAAAGGGCTGACCACTTCATAACCGTCCATGCAGGCTTGCATGGCGCAAATGGGGTCGACTTCAGTAACGCGCACGATCATGCCTTCTTGGCGTAGGGACTGTGCTGAGCCTTTACCCACATCACCATAGCCAATGACCAGTGCTTTCTTGCCAGCCAATAGGTGGTCGGTCGCGCGCTTCACCGCGTCGCTCAAGCTGTGACGACAGCCGTATTTGTTGTCGTTTTTTGCTTTTGTTACAGCGTCGTTGACGTTAATGGCCGGTACTTTCAAGGCGTCCGCTTTTAACATTTCCAGCAAGCGGTGCACGCCCGTCGTGGTCTCTTCGGTGATGCCGTGAACGTGGTCCAAAACTTGCGGGTATTTGTCGTGCAGAATACCCGTGAGGTCGCCGCCATCGTCTAAGATCATGTTGGCATTCCAGGGTTTGCCGTCTTTCAAGATGGTTTGCTCAATGCACCACTCGTACTCTTCCTCGGTTTCACCTTTCCATGCGAAAACAGGAATGCCAGCGGCGGCAATGGCTGCTGCTGCGTGATCTTGGGTTGAGAATATGTTGCACGATGACCAGCGAACTTCGGCGCCCAGTGCCACCAGAGTCTCGATGAGTACGCCGGTTTGAATGGTCATGTGAATGCAACCTAAGATTCTGGCTCCGGCCAATGGCTGGGTAGCGCGGTATTTTTCACGCATGGCCATTAAAGCTGGCATTTCGCCTTCAGCGATTTTCAGTTCTCTCCGGCCCCAATCGGCTAGGGAAATGTCGGCAACTTTGTAGTCATCAAAAGGTCGTAATTTTGTTACTGTGCTCATAGCGGCTCCTAATTAATCAGTGTCTTACAGTGCAGTTTTTAAAAGAGAAACTTTGTCGGTCTTTTCCCAAGTAAAATTGGGTTCTTCGCGTCCAAAATGGCCATAGCTGGCGGTTTGTCGATAGATTGGACGTTTGAGGTCGAGCATAGCGACTAGGCCACCCGCTCGAAGATCAAAATGTTCGCGTACCAACTCAGCGATGGCGGCGTCAGAGATTTTTCCGGTTCCGAAAGTGTTGATTGAAATTGACGTGGGTTCTGATACGCCGATTGCATAGCTGACTTGAATTTCACAGCGATCAGCAAGACCCGCTGCGACAATGTTCTTAGCCACATAGCGGCCAGCGTAGGCGGCCGAGCGGTCTACTTTTGAAGGGTCTTTGCCCGAGAAGGCCCCACCGCCATGGCGCGCCATACCACCGTAAGTGTCCACAATGATCTTGCGGCCCGTGAGGCCACAGTCACCCACAGGGCCGCCGATAATGAACTGGCCGGTGGGGTTGATGTGGTAGCGCGTGTCCTTATGCAGCCACTCGGTTGGAAGAACGGGTTGAATAATGTGCTCTAAGACCTTGGCTTGCAGTTCGGCTTGACTGATATCTTCATCGTGCTGGGTCGACAGTACAACTGCATCGATAGCCACAGGCAGACCTTTATCGTCGTAGCGCAGCGTCACTTGGCTCTTAGCGTCGGGACGCAACCACTCGAGCTGGCCGCTCTTGCGGAGCTGCGCTTGACGCTCGACTAGGCGGTGAGCGTAATAAATCGGCGCTGGCATTAAGGTGTCCGTTTCGTTGGTGGCGTAACCGAACATTAAGCCTTGGTCGCCCGCGCCTTGCTCTTTGTTGTCGGCTTCGTCGACACCCATCGCAATATCGCCTGACTGCTTGCCAATGGCGTTCAATACGGCACACGAGGCACCATCAAATCCGACTTTTGAGCTGTTGTAACCGATATCTAAGATGACATCGCGCACGATGTCTTCAAGATCGACGTAGGTTGCTGTGCGAACTTCGCCGGCGATGACCACCATGCCGGTTTTGACTAAGGTCTCGACCGCTACTCGAGAGTTTGGGTCGTCCTTTAGCATGGCATCCAAGATGGCATCGGAAATTTGGTCGGCCATTTTGTCGGGGTGACCTTCCGATACAGATTCCGAGGTAAATATTTGATATTCGCTCATAGTGTTTCCTACTGTAGGCGTTGAAATTGTCGAATTTGAATTTGAAAGCCATTGCGCTGGGCCAGCAGTGTTTGACTGCGCTCCGATAAGCCAGCGGCGCGAGCCCAGGCGGTGAGCTCTTCAGGCTCAAAGCCCAGCCATAGGTCTCCGCAGGCGCGGTGCGCCCATGTTTGCTCGTGTCGACACAGCTCGGTAATGGTTAATATGCCTTGCGGTGCCAAAAATTTTGCGGCGTCTAAAAATATTTCGCTGGGCGCCGGCACATGGTGCAACACCATATTGATCACTGCGCAATCAATGCTGTGCTTGGTAATCGCAGCTGACGCTGTGTCGGCGTGTAAAAACTCGATATTCTGCAGTTGCTGCGACTCGCAAAGTCGCTTGGCTTTGCTCAGCATTTCGGCGCTGGTGTCCAAGGCAGTCACTTCGGAGAAACGCTGGCTTAGCTCTTGCAGAAAGGCGCCGTCGCCAGGGCCTATTTCGAGGGCTGTTTCGCGCCTGGCAAATAAAGTGTCGTCTAGGAGCTGAGCTAGGGCGTCGCCGTAGTGATAATGATCGGCAATAAGATCTTGTTCGTCGCGAAACTTTTCGGCGTTGCACTGAAAGAACGTTACCGAAGCGTCGGCGCGCGCTTGATAGACCTGCTTCACACGCTCTAGTGTCTCGGATGCAAGTTGGGTGCTGGCCGCCTCAGCCAATATGGCCGCACGCAGGGCGTCTAGGGGCGATCTACCCGTCGCCAAAGTTTGGCGGTAAAAAATGGAATTGCCTTCGCGCCGAGTGGCCACAAGTTCGGCCTGAGCTAGCACCTTTAGATGGTGGCTGAGGGCCGATTGGCGAACGCCCAAAATTTCGACCAGCTCACCGACGCTAAACGAGTTTTTGTGCAGCAAGCTTAGGACTTGTACTCGCAGAGTATCGGCGCCTGCTTTACAGACGGCCGCCAAGGCGTCGGCCGAGGCGTGATGCGGCTGATTGGGTGTTGCGAATAAAGGTGTGACTGTTTTCATGCGTGCATGATAAGGCACTTGCACATCTATATCAAAAAATTTTGATATAGATGTGCATAATCCACTTGAATAGCTGTTAAAAGGTCTGTTTATTTGCCCTAGGAAGGCTGATAAGAGAGAATACGCGCCAGTTTGAGCCCACCGTTTATTTGATCGTTTGGAGAACACCATGGTTTCCCGTAATGAACTCGCTAATGCCATTCGCGCGCTGTCTATGGACGCCGTGCAAAAGGCGAAATCTGGCCACCCAGGCGCCCCGATGGGTATGGCCGATATTGCGGAGGTGCTGTGGAATGATTTCTTAAGCCACAATCCAGCAGATCCTTCGTGGCCCAACCGCGATCGGTTTGTCTTGTCGAACGGTCACGGCTCGATGTTGATCTACTCTTTGCTGCATTTGAGCGGCTACGATTTGCCGATTGAAGAGTTGCAGCAGTTCCGTCAGTTACACAGCAAAACGCCTGGCCATCCAGAATACGGCTACACCCCCGGTGTCGAGACCACAACGGGTCCTTTGGGTCAAGGTATTGCTAATGCTGTGGGCATGGCCTTGGCCGAGAAAGTCCTAGCTGCTCAGTTTAATCGCCCCAATTTTGATGTGGTTGATCACTACACCTATACCTTTTTAGGCGACGGGTGCCTCATGGAGGGTATCTCGCATGAGGTGTGTTCGTTGGCGGGTACTTTGGGTCTCGGGAAACTAATTGCCATTTACGATGACAACGGTATTTCGATCGATGGTGAGGTTGAAGGTTGGTTTACTGATAACACGCCCGAGCGTTTCCGAGCCTATGGTTGGCAGGTTATTGAGGCCGTTGATGGCCATGACCCCGAGCAGATTAAGCAGGCAATTGCGACGGCGCGCGCCGAGACGAGTAAGCCAACGCTTATTTGTGCACGCACGATTATCGGTAAAGGTGCACCAAACAAGCAGGGAACCGAGTCATGTCACGGTGCGCCTTTAGGTGAGGATGAAATTGCAGCCACCCGCGAAGCACTCGGTTGGACGCACGCGCCTTTCGTAATCCCTGACGAGGTCTACGCAGGCTGGAATGCGCGAGCGCGCGGTGAGCAATCGCAGTCGCAATGGGAAGCTTTGCTGGCGGACTACCAAACACAGTACCCAACAGAGGGTGCCGAATTAGCGCGTCGTTTAGCCGGTGATCTACCCGCTGACTTTGCCGCAGCCGCTGATGCTTACATTGCGCAATGCCAGGCTGAAAGCGCGACGATTGCATCGCGCAAGGCCTCACAAAATGCGATTGAGGCCTACGCAAAAGCCCTGCCTGAATTGTTGGGAGGGTCGGCTGATCTCGCGGGGTCAAACCTAACGTTGTGGTCTGGCTCTGTCGGCGTAGAGGCCCAGGCGGCCGGTGGGAACTACGTGTATTACGGCGTGCGCGAGTTTGGTATGTCAGCCATGATGAACGGTATTGCGTTGCACGGAGGCTTTATTCCTTATGGCGCTACCTTCTTGATCTTTATGGAATACGCACGCAACGCAGTGCGTATGGCTGCGCTGATGGGTCAGCAAAGCATTTTCGTCTACACCCACGACTCTATTGGTTTAGGTGAAGATGGACCGACACACCAGCCTGTCGAGCAACTGGCCTCCTTACGCGGCACGCCCAACATGGTGACGTGGCGTCCTTGCGATGCGGTGGAGTCTGCGGTTGCCTGGAAGCAGGCCATTGTGCGCCAAGACGGCCCAAGTGCTCTGGTTTTCTCGCGTCAGAACTTGCCACATCAAGCGCGTGATGCGCAGACGTTGGCGAACGTTGAGCGCGGCGGGTACATCCTGCGGGACTGCGAAGGCACCCCTGAGCTTATCTTCATCGCGACCGGTTCTGAAGTCGCTCTGGCCCAGGAAGCTGCGGCCGAATTTGCCGCGCAAGGTCGTGCGGTGCGCGTTGTATCGATGCCCAGCCCCGAACAGTTTGAAGCGCAAGATGCAGAGTATCGCGAGTCGGTATTACCCAGCGACGTCTTTGCTCGGGTTGCAATCGAGGCCCTACACCAAGACTTCTGGTACAAATACGTTGGTTTAGACGGCCGTATTATCGGCATGAACAGTTTTGGCGAGTCGGCACCTGCAGGTGCTCTATTTGAGCATTTCGATATCACGGTGGGTGCGGTATTAGCGGCAGCCGAGGAACTGCTCGGCTGAGTTTGATTCATGCGCCTAGCCATTAATGGATACGGCCGTATTGGCCGCAGCGTGTTGCGAGCCTACTTTGAACGAGGTGGCTCGCCGCATGTAGATTTGGTCGCAATTAACGAACTAGCCGATACGCGCACGATTGCGCATTTGACGCGCTACGACAGCACGCACGGACGTTTTGCTTACGACGTCCACCTTGATGGCGACACATTGCTTATTCAAAACCGCCCGATTGCCTTGTCGCACGAGCCGGATGCGGCTCTGTGTCCTTGGGCTCAGCACGAGATTGATCTGGTGTTGGAATGCACCGGCGCCGCTGGTGATCGCACGACAGCACAATGGCATCTTGATGCAGGCAGTCAGCGACTTTTGTTTTCTCAGCCCGCCGCCGCTGATATCGATGCCACCATCGTCTATGGTGTTAATCAGGAGCTGCTGCAGGGCGAGTATCAGGTGGCCTCGACGGGTTCATGTACGACCAACGCCATCGTTCCGGTGATCGATGTGCTCGATAGAGCCTTCGGTATTGAGTATGGAACCATCACTACGATCCACTCGGCGATGAACGACCAGCCCGTGTTGGACGCGTATCACCATACCGATTTGCGCAAAACGCGAGCCGCCTCTCAGTCCATCATTCCTGTGGATACCGCCCTCGCTAAGGGTATCGAACGCATCTTGCCGCACCTTGCTGATCGATTCAGCGCGCAAGCCCTAAGAGTACCAACTGTTAATGTGTCTGCAATGGATTTGAGTGTATATTTACAGCGCTCGACGAGCATTGGCAGCGTCAACGAGGTGCTCCGCCAGGCGGCCGAGTGTGACTATCTTGGGGTGTTAGGCTTTACCACTGAGCCTCTGGCATCGTGTGACTTTAATCACGACAGTCGCTCTGGGGTCGTCGATGCAAGCCAGACTCGCGTTAGCGGTGACCGCCTAGTCAAGGTGCTGATTTGGTTTGATAATGAATGGGGTTACGCGAATCGTATGCTCGATGTCGCCGAGCACTGGGCAAAAATTTCACGCAAAGGAGAAAGTTAATGGCCGTACTGGCAATGCAAGATCTTGATTTGGCTGGTAAGCGAGTGCTAATTCGTGAGGATCTTAATGTGCCAGTTAAAGACGGCGCTGTGACAAGCGATGCGCGTATTCGCGCCGCACTTCCTACCATTCAAGCAGCTTTGAACGCGGGCGCCGCAGTTATAGTGATGTCGCATCTGGGTCGGCCAACCGAGGGCGAGTACAACTCCGAGTATTCTTTGGCTCCCGTAGCTCGTCATATGGCGAGCTTGCTCGGTCAGAATGTTGGCATACAAGCCGAATGGCGCGCAGGGCTTGATATCGAGCCCGGGCAAGTTGTGTTGCTGGAAAACGTACGTTTTAACGTCGGCGAAAAATCCGATTCCGATGAATTGGGCCAAGCCTATGCCGATTTATGCGATATTTTTGTGATGGATGCCTTCGGTACGGCGCACCGTGCTCAGGCCTCTACGCATGCGGTGGCAAAAGCTGCGCCGATTGCCTGTGCGGGACCTTTGTTGGTGGCGGAGCTTAAGGCGCTAGAGCAGGCACTTGCGGCACCCGCTCGCCCAATGGCGGCAATTGTGGGCGGTTCTAAGGTATCCACGAAACTCACGGTGTTGGAAACCCTGTCCGATAAAGTCGATCAGTTGATTGTCGGCGGCGGTATTGCCAATACGTTCTTAAAGGCGGCGGGTTATCCAGTGGGTAAATCTCTGTGTGAGGACGACTTGCTTGATACCGCAAAAGCCTTACTCGAGAAAGTATCGATACCTTTACCCGTCGATGTCGTTACCGCAAAGGAATTTTCGAGCGATGCACCTGCCACCGTGAAGTTGGTTGGGGAGGTCGCCGAGGACGATATGATTTTGGACATTGGCCCGCAGTCAGCAGCATCGCTTGCTGAGCAATTACAAAGCGCCGGCACGATCTTGTGGAATGGTCCGGTGGGCGTATTTGAGTTCGAAGCCTTCTCGAAAGGGACACAAGTGATTTCTGAAGCAATTGCGCGCAGTCCCGGTTTCTCGCTGGCAGGCGGGGGAGATACCTTGGCCGCCATTGATCAGTTTGGAATTGCCGCTGATGTGTCATACATCTCCACGGGTGGCGGTGCGTTTTTGGAATATGTGGAAGGAAAAGTTTTGCCAGCCGTTGCTGTATTAGAGCAGCGTGCAAACTAGGGGGAAATTATGGCACTGATAAGCATGCGTCAAATGTTGGATCACGCCGCCGAGCACGGCTACGGTGTGCCAGCGTTCAATGTTAACAACCTCGAGCAGACTCGAGCTATTATGGAGGCCGCTGCTGAGACCAATTCACCCGTTATCATGCAGGCCAGCGCAGGCGCTCGCAAATACGCTGGCGCACCTTTTCTGCGTCACATGATTGCGGCAGCCATTGAGGAATTTCCGGATATTCCGGTGGTCATGCACCAGGATCATGGTGTGTCACCTGCGGTGTGTCAGCGCTCGATTCAGCTGGGTTTTAGCTCGGTGATGATGGATGGGTCGTTGGGAGAGGACGGCAAAACACCCATGGACTACGACTACAATGTTCGCGTCACGCGTCAAACTGTCGATATGGCCCACGCTTGCGGTGTTTCCGTCGAGGGCGAATTAGGTTGTTTGGGTTCACTAGAAACCGGCGAAGCTGGTGAGGAAGACGGTATTGGTGCGGCGGGTAAATTAACGCATGACCAAATGCTGACGGACCCAGACGAAGCTGCAGATTTTGTCGCGGCGACCGGCGTTGATGCCTTGGCAATTGCCTGCGGGACCAGCCACGGTGCGTATAAGTTCACTCGTCCGCCTACTGGCGATATCTTGGCGATTGACCGTATTCGCGAAATTCATGCGCGTATTCCAAATACGCACTTAGTCATGCATGGCTCTTCGTCGGTACCTCAGGACTGGTTGGCTATCATCAACGAGTTTGGTGGGAAAATTCCAGAGACGTATGGCGTGCCGGTTGAGCAAATTCAAGAAGGCATCCGACATGGCGTTCGCAAAGTGAATATCGATACCGATTTACGCTTGGCCTCGACCGGTGCTATCCGTCGCTTTATGGCCGAGAATCCCTCTGAGTTTGACCCGCGTAAATATTTAGCGCACAGCATTAAGGCCATGAAAGAGATTTGCATCGCACGCTATCAGGCTTTTGGTACCGCTGGCTGGGCCGATAAAATCAAGCCTATGTCTTTGGCCGATGCGGCCGATGCCTATACCGCAGGGCGCTGGTAGTCTTGGTCTTGAGCAGGCCATACGGCCTGCTCTTCAATGTTCCTGTCCTAAGCGCACTTTGCCCAACGCATGATGATGTGGTCGATACCGTCTTCGTCGTAAATTTCACCTTCGGAAACAAAGCCTAATTCCTCGTAAAACCGCGTCAAACGAGCTTGAGCACCAATTAATAGCTCTTCATCTGGCCAAAGTTTCTGGTATTGTTCTAGCGCCAGTTCCACCGTCTTGCGACCCAAGTCTTGGCCTCGTAACGAAGGGTGAACCACAATGCGGCCGATGGATGCGGCGTCGGGATACGATACCCCTGCGGGAAGCAAGCGTGCAGTGGCGAGCACTTTGTCGTCGAATGCTCCAATTAGATGTAATGCTTTGAGGTCCTTACCGTCCAGATCTTGATAGGCACAGTCTTGTTCAACGACGAATACCTCAGATCTAAGTGCAAGCATTTGGTACAACTGCTGGTTAGACAATGAGTCAAACGAAAGCCACTGCCAAGTTAAGGGTGTCATAGTTGCATAAATCCTTATTTTCTAAAGTTTGCCTTTGTTTCGGCGTTTGAGACTTTCTGGTTTACTGCTACTATGGGGTATGCAGCGAATCTCAAGGGGTGGTTTGGGTTCCTGAATTAATAAAAGGTAGATCTATGTTTGCAAACGCAGAGTTGTCACGGGATTTTACAACGCTTGGTCAGCAGTACAAGTCTTTAGTCAAGGCGCTGTTGGATGTCGTCAATATCCCCCATATCCCGGTCGAAATCGAACCGACGGCGACGGGCAATTTCCGTGGTTTTGATGTGGGTAAGTTCTACTTTATCGAGCGCGGCACGATTTCAGCACGTTATCGCGGCAGAACCATCTACGTGCTAGAAGAAGGTGATATTTTACTGCCGGATATTGCGGGCGATTCCCAAGACGATGCCACGGTATTTTATGGCAGTGAGTCGGGTGCCACTCTGCATAGCTTTCCCGCTCTTGAATTTATGCGTCGTGTGTTTTCCGAGAACGATGGTATTAAAGTTTGGACTCGCCTGCTGGTGACTTATTCGGGCCTGATGTTGCGCGTTACTGCAGCGGCGGCACAAGAAGATACTCGTGTCACGCCAGGCTTTGAGGTGTATCAATCAGGCGACGTCATTATTAATCAAGGCGAGAAGGCCGATTTCGTGTTTAACCTGTCATCGGGCACAGCCGAAGTCGTGGTGGACGGCATTGTGGTTGGCACCATCGCTGAGGGCGAAATTTTCGGCGCGATGGCGGCCTTGACGCACAGTGAGCGCTCGGCCACAGTGCGTGCCAAGACTCAGTGCTCGGTCGTTAAGGTGCCAGAAGCACAGTTTACTGAAATGATTAAAACCAATCCGACGACAATTCACTCTTTGATGGTCGATATGGCCAACTCAATTGTGAATTTGAACGAACAATTGGTGTCACTACAAAACGGGTCGGCTAAAAAAGCCTAAGCTGGCCAGCGAAAGTTTTATAAGATTGGAAACCCCTCATGTCTGACATGCCCATGTTGCCGGAAGAAGACGAATCGGTATCGCTGCGCGATTACGCCGAAAAAGCCTATCTTGATTACTCGATGTACGTCATTTTGGATCGCGCCTTACCTAATGTTGGCGACGGTTTAAAACCTGTTCAGCGCCGAATCATCTATGCCATGAGTGAGCTAGGTCTCAAGGCGTCCGCTAAATACAAAAAGTCAGCACGTACCGTTGGTGATGTGATCGGTAAATTTCATCCGCATGGCGATAGCGCTGCGTACGAAGCCATGGTGTTAATGGCGCAACCTTTTAGCTATCGCTACCCACTGGTAGACGGTCAGGGTAACTGGGGCTCGGCGGATGATCCCAAGTCCTTCGCTGCGATGCGCTATACCGAATCCAGATTAACGGCCTATGCAGATGCGCTGTTAGGGGAGCTTGGCCAAGGCACGGTCGATTGGGTCCCCAACTTTGATGGCACTATGGACGAACCTTCGGTACTGCCCGCGCAAGTGCCCAATGTGTTGCTCAATGGGACAACGGGTATTGCTGTGGGCATGGCGACTGACATACCGCCACACAATTTACGCGAAGTCGTATCCGCTACCATTCGCCTACTGGAATATCCAAAATCGACCGTCGATGACTTGTGCGAACATGTTCAAGCGCCCGATTTTCCAACCCAAGCGGAAATTATTACGCCCAGAGACGAGATCAAAGCCTTTTATCGCAGTGGTCGGGGATCGCTGAAAATGCGCGCGCATTGGCAGAAAGAAGACGGTGCCATTATCGTCGATGCTCTGCCGTATCAGGTGTCTGGTGCAAAGGTACTCGAGCAGATCGCGGCGCAGATGCAAGCTAAAAAACTGCCCTTAGTCAATGACCTGCGCGACGAGTCGGACCATGAGAATCCTACGCGCTTGGTGATTGTGCCTAAGTCAAACCGAGTCGATATCGACGCCCTGATGTTGCATCTGTTTGCTACCACCGATTTAGAGCGTAGCTATCGAATTAACATGAATTTGATTGGCAATAACGGTCGCCCAGGGGTGAAATCGTTAGACGCCATACTGCGTGAATGGCTCGAGTTTCGGACGGAGACCGTTCGCCGCCGTTTGCAGTATCGTTTAGAAAAAGTACTCAAGCGCCTGCACTTGCTCGAAGGCTATTTAATTGCCTACCTAAATATTGATGAAGTCATTCATATAATCCGCACCGAAGATAAGCCCAAACCAGTCTTAATGCAGCGTTTTGGCTTGTCCGATGCGCAAGCCGAAGCCGTACTCGAACTGAAATTACGCAATTTGGCCAAGCTTGAAGAAATGAAGATCCGAGGAGAGCAAGACGAGCTTGAGAAAGAGCGCGAACAGCTTGAGCTGACCTTGGGCTCTACAGCTCGCATGCGAACCTTGATCAAAAAAGAACTTCTAGCGGTGGCCGAGCAATTTGGTGATGAGCGCAGCTCCCCCCTAGTGGCTCGTGAAGAAGCGAAGGCGTTCTCTGAGAAGGAACTGATGTCGACCGAGCCAATCACTGTTGTCTTGTCAGAAAAAGGTTGGATTCGCGCGGCTAAAGGCCATGATATTGACCCTACAAGCTTGAGTTACAAAGCGGGAGATAACTTTAATTTGGCGGCAGCGGGGCGAAGTAATCAAAGTGCAATTTTAATCGATAGCACGGGCCGAGCTTATACCCTGCCGACGCACAACTTGCCATCCGCGAGGGGACAAGGTGAGCCGGTTACGGGTCGTATCAGTCCACCGCCGGGTGTTGGTTTTAAAGCCTTGTTGTTGGGGGATGAGCGGCAAAAAATTCTGTTGGCCAGTGATGCGGGCTATGGTTTTGTGACAGAGCTTGGTCATTTGATGGCGAAGAACAAAGCCGGTAAGGCCATTCTGAATTTGCCCAACGGTTCCGAGGTTCTGCCTCCAGCCCAGGTACCTCATGGCGATGACCTACTGGTTGCAGCGGTGTCAACTGAGGGGCGGTTGTTGGTATTCCCCTTAGCCGATTTACCCGAGCTGGCCCGTGGTAAAGGGAATAAAATTATCTCGATACCCAGCGCGCGCGTTAAATCTCGAGAGGAAATGGCAAAAGGCATTGCGGTTTTAACACAGGAATCTAGGCTTGTGTTGCATGCCGGTAAGCGTCATTTGACGCTTAAAGTTAGCGAGTTGGATCACTATCGTGGTGAAAGAGGACGCCGAGGCAGCAAGTTACCTAGGGGTTTACAAAACGTCGACTACCTTGTGGCTGAACATCCCGACGCTACTTAAGTTTGCGGTGCGCTTGATCTGCTTGCTCGGCCAGCAGCTCAAGTGTCTCTGGCGGTATACCTACAATCGCAGCGTAGCCATCAATAATGGGGCCGAGGGTATAACCCTCGTTAAATGGCGCTTCGTCACACAGACTGTGTTCGATCCATAATACCCCACTTTGTTCAAAGGCTTGCTGAAGTTGATCAAAATGATTTTGGACGTACAGGTCAGCGTAAAAGCTGTGTTCTTCGAGTGGTCGGAGTTCGGATTGTCCTAAAACACAGCGTACCTGATACTTAAGCTGTCCGGCGTCTTCCTGTTTTTTGCAAAGCATCTGCAACAACAGGGAGGCCTGTGATGCTGCCGTAGTGGCGCGTCTGGAGTCTTGGTCAGAGAACACCATCGCAACGCAGAGTTGACGTACCACATGGATCTTTCCACCGTAGAGTTGGGCCGCGCTTCTCAGACACTGATATAAACGCTGCGTATAGCGCTCTAAAGATTCCTCGTTAAGTGTCGCAATGTAGTGTTCCAGTGCATCAAGCGAGACCAGCGATATCACCGTTTGATTTACGTGCGGGCGCAGTGGGTCTAAGTCGACTTGCTCTGCGAGAAGATCTAGGGGCAGCGCTCGTAAACGCGTCTCGATGGCGCGAATTTCGTTGGCGGTATCCGTTGTATCCTCGAGCTGGGGAATTTGTTGTTTCAATGACTCTAAAGCGCGCGAGTATAGGCGGCCAATTTGGGCGGCCAGTGCGCCCATTGCGATTGCAATAATCACTGCTAGACCTGACAGAGTCCACCATTGCTGCGAGCGCAAATGAGAGGCCATCTGATCACTGTAGTCGATCCGCAGTTGAGCCAGCACTCTGCCATCGATTTCAATGGGTATGGTCTGGTGCGCATCTGTCTTGGTTCCAGCTTTTGCGATCACGTTGCCGCCAGGTTCGCTGAGCGTCGCGCCTTGAATCCAGCCCTCGCGAATACTTCGGTTAAGTATTGCGCTAGTGGCTAGATTGTCTTTGTTGAGTAGCGCTAAGTTGACTTGGCTGCTGAGCTGCTCAGCCAAGGTAACGCTCACAACCTTTGCTTGCTCTGAGGTGATGTACTGGGTTGAACGCGTCGCCAAGAAGACCAGTGTCAAGCTGGCGATTAGCGTGAGTACAGCGGTGGCGATCCCGAGCTGCAGTCGAATCGGAAGTTGTTTGAAGTATTCTGGCACGTCTGTATCCAACCAAGGTTAGCGCGGAGGATACCTCACCGATGCCATTTTGCGAAGTAATACCCACTTGTGTCCGTTAACCAGACCAGTAAACTACGCGTCTGTGAATATTAGGAATTCCCCGTGACCGATATCGTTCTCGCGACATTTTCAGGAAGTGACGTGCCGGGCCTAACGGCCAAAATGATGGCGCTATGTGCCCAGCATCAATGTGATATTTTGGATATTGGTCAATCTGTTATTCACGATCGACTGTCAATTGGTTTGCTGTTGGCGATTCACACGGCGGAATCGCAAAGCGCCTTGCGTCAGCAACTGCAGTCGATGTGTAACGAGGAGCAGCTGAGTTTAGGTTGGGAGCCGGTGTCTTCTGAGCGTTATTCTGACTGGGTGGCAGCTCAGGGTAGCCCGCGTTACATTGTGACTCTGCTTGCCCGTCGAGTCACCGCCGAGCATATCGCAGCTCTCGGTGCTGTTGTGTATCGTCATGGTCTCAATATTGATGGAATTACACGCCTATCTGGTCGTATACCATTAGGCCCTATGCCCCCCTCGAGTAAAGCCTGTGTGGAATTCTCAGTTAGGGGTCAAACCGCTGATCGAGCGCAGTTCAAACGTGAATTGATGTCGGTTGCCAGTGGTTTAGAAATCGATTTGGCTTTCCAGCAAGACGATATGTATCGGCGCAATCGCCGTTTGGTGGTGTTCGATATGGACTCGACCCTGATCGAGGCGGAAGTGATTGATGAGTTGGCCAAGCGTGCCGGTGTGGGCGAACAGGTGGCCGCAATCACCGAGCGTGCAATGCGGGGCGAGTTAGATTTTAAGGCCAGTTTTCGTGAGCGATTAGGCTTGCTAAAAGGTTTGTCTGAATCTGTCTTGTCAGAAATTGCGAACGAGTTGCCGATTACCGAAGGGGCCGCACACTTAATCAGCGTTTTGCGTCGGCTGGGATATCGAACAGCGATTGTCTCGGGCGGATTCACTTACTTTGCTAAAAAGTTACAGGCGGAGTTGGGCATGGATTACGTCTTTGCCAACGAGCTTGATATTCAAGATGGCCTCGTTACCGGCGATGTGAAAGGTGAAATCGTTGACGGTGAGCGTAAGGCTTACTTGTTGCGTCAATTAGCTGAGCAAGAGAACATCGAGCTTCAGCAGGTAATTGCCGTGGGTGATGGCGCCAACGACCTGCCCATGCTGGGTATCGCGGGACTCGGCGTGGCCTTTCGCGCCAAGCCGCTAGTGAAGGAGGCTGCCGAGCAGTCTATTTCTACTTTGGGGTTGGATGCGATTTTATATTTACTCGGTATTGCTGATCGGTATCAGACGCCCGCATAAATTTAAGCCGCTTACAGGTAGTGCCACACCGCGTTGAAGGGGTTTTTGTCGAGTATCCCGTGTTCGTCGGCCATTACATCTTTTAGCTGCTGCATGTAACGGAACGCGAACTGCGAGTAACTCGGCGTTGACGACACTTGTCGTTGCAACTGAGCGTAATGGCTCTGATTGCCCTGTATCAAAGAGATTTTCTGAAATTCTTTAAAGCCTAAACGCGGTGTGATCAGCGTTTGAGGCGTGCCGGTCAGTGAAATTTCGGGTAGCAACAGTACCCGCACAGGATCTGACACCTCGCCAAGCTTTTTGATGGTTTGGGCGCCGAAGGCAAACGCACTCGGGCTCAACAACGACACCCCGATGAGCGTCTTGGCGTTTTCGAGTTGGCTGACCCAGCGAATGGTCGCGATGACCCAGTCTTTTGTGCCTTCTTCACAGAGGCCAACCACGTCGCCGGTTTTAACGCTGCGCGGCAGAGCACTGCTCCACTCTAGGCAGTACCCGCCGGTGCTTGAATTAATGACTCGGACACGATGCTTTGGATAGCGCCGGCTCAATTCCGCGCCCGATAGATCGTCATCGGGGGCGATTCGAGCAGTTCGGCTACGCTCTTGCGAGTAGGCATCGTCGCTGATCTCATCGGTGACGCTTTGATCCTCGGTCTCTGCAGTTTCCCTGGCGTTTTGATCGGCATCGCTGCGATGCAAAAATGCCGCAACGTCACTGGTGTGTTTGCTTTCCGACGAGGGCCCTTCTTGCAACACGCGTTCGAAAATACGCTCGCCAGCGATGTGGAAATGGACGCTCGCAAGACCGACAACAATGTGCATGGTGCCCGCAACCTGGGTGCGCGAAAAACCACGGATATTGACTTGCCCCAGTGAGCTCACCAGATGCTCGAGTACATCGGTGCTTAGCATCGGCTCTTTGTGGTTTTCGACGATCGATTTTGCGGGTCGGTGACGAATGTAATTGATGTGCTCTTTAAATCGGGTGGTGAGCGGCTCGATAAATAAATACCGATGTTGGGCCCCGAGCTCAGAGGTATTCTCAGGTTCGGTGTTATAAACTGGAGCGCTGTCAGAACCCAAATCGATAATGAGCAGACCCTCGCCAGAGCTGGCTGGCAGCAAATGGCAGAGCTCGCGCTGTTCGTAAAACTGCCGGTAGACGACCGGTAGATCTTTTTGTCGTAATTGGTTTGGTCGACAAGAACCCAGCAGGCAAATTTGTGTAAAACGTGCTTTAACGGAGCACGAGCCGTCGAGCTCATCAGTGACTTTGATGTCTGAGAGCTGTTGTCGATCACACAGTAAGTAGAGTTGATAGAGCTCTAACCAGCTGCCGCGTTCAATGGGCTTATACAGCTGCAAGGTCTGAAGAAATCGACGTCCCGCCATGCTGATGGCACGGTGCAATCCTTCACATGTTGTTTTGGCTGGGCTGCCAGATTGAAATCGCCCTCGCTGTTGAATGGCCTGCACCGCAACCAGGGTGTAACCGGTGGTGACTTGTTTGGCTAAGTTGTCGGCGAGCTCGAACATTTCGCGCGCTTCGGCCGGTAGCGATAGCGGCTGATTTAGAAAATGTGTTGCTAGGCTGTTGAGCGCCGTGTGCACGGGGCGGCGCAGGCTGTTTAAGATTGCCAAACGCTGGTCGGCGGGCATATCAATGCGGTTTAATTCCCAGGTCGCCTTGAGCAAACCGCGAGACATCAGCTTGGCGTTGGTGAGCGGTAAATCTTCTGCCCACTTGGCGGCGGCAGCTGGCGTAACGTCAAACAGAGAACAGGACGATAGTTCTGCTCTTGGTATACGTAATTTGATAGGAGGAGCTTCTGTCACCCGTAATCGCCAACCGCTAACCGATAATTTAGCATAACACTATAGCACGAGATGCTAAATCAGCAATCGATGAGAGTGTAACTACCCTCAGTAAATCAGTGTTTTTGAAGCACCTCCGGGTATCTCGCTGACCAATTTTGGTACGAGATAGCCCGGTAATCTTGCTTGAAGTATTTGGTGTAGTTGTTTGCTGTCGCCTATGGGTTGTGCGAAGTGCGCGGCGCCTTGCACGGGATCGAGGGTATGCAGGTAATAGGGGAGCACCCCGATCTTGAATAGCTCGGTACTGAGCGCTTCGAGTGTGGCGGCGCAATTATTAATGTTTTTTAACAGAACTGTTTGGTTCAGCAAGGTGATACCTTGTGCTTTTAGCTGAGCCATTGCGAGCCCGACCTCGACATCAAGTTCCTTGGGGTGATTGCAGTGAACAACCATCGTCACCTGAAAGCGCGACTGACCCAGCCGTTGGCACAGCTCGGTGGTAATACGCTGTGGTATCACAATGGGCAGGCGGGTGTGGATACGCAGACGCTGAATATGAGGTATAGCTTCGAGTTCGGCGACTAGCTCACTGAGCTTGCGGTCGCTGGTCAACAGGGGGTCGCCTCCGCTCAGAATCACTTCTGTAATATCGGTCTGGCTGCGAAGGTAGGTAAGCGCCTCGGTTAGACGGGCGGGGGTGAGAATATTCTGAGCATAGTCATTGTGGCGACGGAAGCAGTAGCGACAGTTCACGGCGCAGGTGCCTGCTGTCATCAACAATACACGCCCGAAATACTTGTGAATGATGCCTGGTACGGGCGTAAATCGCTGTTCTTCCAATGGGTCGGTGGTGCCTGCTGCGTTCGGCGCAATTTCTTCCTTTAGCGCCAAGACTTGAATCAGCAATGGGTCCTTTGGGTTTCCGTATTCCATGCGCGCCACAAAGGGCCTAGGTGCTAACACAGCAAACCCTGCAGTCTCGCCTGTGATTGCGTCTAATGAACCACGGGGTATGCCAACCGCTTGAAGTAGCTCGGCACTGTCGCGAATGGCAGTTTGTAAAATACTTTGCCAATCAGAACTCTGCCATTGAAGGGAGGTGTGCGATATCATAGGCCTACTGTAAATATTGAGATAAACATTATGGCAAATTTTTCAACCAACGAGTTCCGCCCAGGCTTAAAGGTCATGCTGGATGGTGAACCGTGTAGCATCCTTGAAAACGAGTTCGTTAAGCCCGGTAAAGGTCAAGCGTTTAACCGAGTGAGAATGCGCAACTTGTCGACCGGCCGTGTTTGGGAGCGCACGTTCAAATCAGGCGAAACGCTTGAAGGCGCCGACGTCATGGATCATACCATGGAATATTTATATACCGACGGTGAGTTTTACTATTTCATGGATCCCGTGACATTTGAACAACACCAGGCCGACAAAAAGGCGGTGGGTGAAACGTACTTGTGGCTGAAAGAGCAAGATACCTGCGAAGTGACTTTATACAACGGCACACCTTTGTCGGTTACACCGCCCAACTTTGTTGAGCTGGAAATTGTCGAAACAGATCCAGGCTTGAAGGGTGATACAGCTCAGGGTGGGAACAAGCCGGCACGTTTGTCGACCGGCGCGGTTGTCAAAGTTCCACTGTTTGTGACCCAAGGCGAAGTGATCAAGGTGGATACGCGCTCGGGTGAGTATGTCTCTAGAGCGTCTAAATCGTAGGTGACTCTCACACGTCAGAGGTTGGAGCGAATCGCGCACGTGCGTTCTACGGTGCGCGATTTTTTTGCCAAGCGTCAGGTGCTAGAAGTTGCGGCCCCCGTGGCTGGGGCACGAGCAGTCACCGATCCTCAGCTTGAATCGATACCCTTTCGGGTGATGAACGAAACGCGATATCTGCAAACGTCTCCAGAATTTGCTTTGAAACGGCTGTTAGCCGAGGGCAGCGGTGATGTTTATTCTTTGGGTACAGTGTTCCGAAATGATGAGCAGGGTCGGTGGCACTCCCCTGAGTTTACTATGCTCGAATGGTATCGGCTGGGATTCAATCATCACGATTTGATGAACGAGGTTGAGTCTTTGGTGCATTCGGTTTGGCCGAGTATGCCGGCTCTCGAACGGCTCTCGCACCGAGAGTTATACCAACAGATTCTGGGTGTTGACTCGTTGAGTGCGAGCGTCGAGCAGCTAAAAGATCGTGCTCAAAACCTGCAGGAGTGTCCATTCACTGAAACAAGTCGAGTATTTTGGCTGGACTTATTGTGGGTGATCGGTATCGAGCCGGGGCTGCAGGACCGCGCCTGCTTTGTTTACGATTTCCCGATCGAGCAGGCAGCTTTGGCGCGATTGGGTGACAGTGAGGGGCGAGCAGTAGCTCACCGCTTCGAGCTGGTGATTCAAGGTGTCGAGTTGGCCAATGGGTTTTGGGAGTTAACGGACGCTGACGAGCAGCAAGGTCGCTTTGAAGCCGATAATCAATATCGTGAGTGCTCGGGTCAACCGCGGGTGGAACCGGACGAGCGCCTCCTGCAGGCCCTTCGTACTGGCTTGCCTGACTGCGCCGGTGTGGCTCTCGGCTTTGATCGTTTGGTGGCGTTGAGTTCCGGATATCAGCAAGTTTCTGATGCTTTGGCGCTAGCTTGGGACCAGGCCTAATTCTATACGTCCCTTTTCATAGATGTTTTTGTCCAATATTGCGTGACGCAAAGGCGATCGCGATGAATGGGCAGAGTAAATTAAAAAATGCATAGGGGGCGTAAGAGAACGACGCGACGCCCAAAGTGGCTGTCATGTAGGCGCCACAGGTATTCCACGGAATGAGCACCGAAGTCAGCGTGCCGGAATCTTCCAGCGTTCTGGACAAGTTTAGCTCGTCTAAACCGTGGTCGCGATATGTCTGTTTAAACATTCGCCCTGGCAGTGCAATCGCAATGAATTGATCGGCCGCTAAGAGATTGGTTGAAAAGCACGTGACGACTGTGGTCGCAACCAGTGAGGTCAGCCCTCGAACGCCTTTCAGCGCAATTGCGATCAGCCGGTCAAGAATGCCCGTGCGCTCTAAGATGCCGCCAAAACTCAGGGCACATACGATCAGCCAAACGGTATTCAGCATCGACGACATGCCACCTTTGCTGAGCAGTTTGTCCAAAAAGGCGTTACCGGTGTCTGCCTGAAAGCCATTGAATAAAACGCTCCAAATGCCGACGACTACATCGCTTATACTGTCGCCACTGCCTTCAATCAAAGCCGCAGCGGTATCGGCTTGGAATGCGGCTGCAAAAATACCCCCTATGAGCGCGGAAATAATAATCGCTGGATAGGCTGGAATGCGTTTGGCAATGAGCGTCAGCATAATCACCAGAGGGATTAACAGATGTAGCCCAATGTGAAACTGTTGGTTGATGGCACCTTGCAGTGC
Organism: Aequoribacter sp.; assembly: GCF_965659035.1. Lineage (NCBI taxonomy): Bacteria > Pseudomonadati > Pseudomonadota > Gammaproteobacteria > Cellvibrionales > Halieaceae > Aequoribacter > Aequoribacter sp. The sequence continues at coordinate 53,382 of NZ_CBFHWH010000003.1, forward strand.
CGCGATGTCGGTGGGTGTTCCGCCTTGTTTGCTACCAAGTATAAAAAACGCGATGCAAGCTAAGACAAAAGCCGGGATTGTTGTCCAAAGCATGTGACGGATATGTTGGAATAAATCGACCCCGGTCACCGCCGATGCCAAGTTTGTTGTGTCGGATAAGGGCGAGAGCTTATCGCCGAAATAAGCGCCCGAGATAATAGCCCCGGCGGTAATTTCGAGTGATAAATCGAAACTGCCAGCAATGCCGATCAAGCCAACGCCGAGCGTGCCCGCGACCGTCCAAGAGCTGCCGATACTGACGGCAACAACTGCGCACAAAATGGCGCAGGTGGCATAAAAGTACGATGGGTTGATAAGCTCGATGCCGTAGTAAATCATGGCGGGAACCGTGCCAGCTAATATCCAGGTGCCTATGAGCATGCCGACACTTAACAAGATTAGGATAGGTCCGAGTCCTACATGGATGCCTTCGGTTAAGCCCGCTTGCAGTTCTTCATAGCCAATGCCTTGTTTTAAGCCAACTAACATGGCGATACAGCTGGCTAGAATCAACGCGATTTGATTGGCGCCATAGGAGGCATCGGCGCCAAAAAAGTAAACAGACGCCCCTAAGCTGGCAATCAAAAACACAATGGGTAACAATGCCAGCGCTAGCGGCATGGTGGTTTTTTCTTGATGTTCCAGTGGCGTCGACACAGTGCATTGGCTCCCCAACAGTCATTGTCGGGGAGCATGCCCGAAAAACGCTTCAAGGTACAGACTTTGGGATTTAGGGGCTTTATTTGAACAGATCTAAGCAAGCACTGTTACTGGGCTTGAGCGCTGTCTTATTGTGGTCTACGGTGGCAACGGCGTTTAAGATCGCGCTGCGCTATCTCGATGTCTTCAGTTTGGTGTGTCTCGCATCTGTCGTATCTGCGTGTGTTTTAGTGTGTTGGTTGGTGGTGCAAGGCCGCGTGACTGAGCTAGTGACGGCCCTGCGTAATCAGCCCCTGAAATACTTCATCATGGCGTGTATAAACCCTCTGCTGTATTACGTCATTTTGCTAACCGCTTACGATTTATTGCCGGCGCAGCAAGCACAAACGATTAATTATACTTGGGCGATCATTTTGTCGCTCTTGGCCGTGCCGGTGCTGGGTCAACGCCTGCAGCACAAAGACATAGCCGCCATTGCGGTGGGCTATCTGGGCGTCGTCATTATTGCCACTGAAGGTAGCTTTCATTTGGGCGCCATTCAAAGCACCTTAGGTTTAACCTTGGCTTTGGTCAGCACCCTAGTTTGGGCTGGCTTTTGGTTGGCGAATACCCGCTTGCAAGAACCGAAAGATGTGGCTTTAGCCGCGATGTTTGTGATGTCTTGCCCTGTGGCTATTGCTTATCTTGTTTATGGCGATGGCCTCGCTCAGTTCAGCTGGCAGGGTTTGGGTGCCGCCGTGTATATCGGGTTATTTGAAATGGGCGTCACGTTTTTGCTGTGGTCGCAAGCGTTATCCAAAGCGGTTAACGTGGCTCGCGTGGCCAATTTGATTTTTTTAGCCCCAGTGTTGTCATTGGTCCTGATACAACTTGTGCTGGACGAACCTATTCATCCAGCGACGGTTGTTGGTTTTGCACTGATTGTTCCTGCGATCTTATTGCAACAGCGCGACGCTTGATTCGCACAAACAAGCCTGCACTTCATGACGGGGCCTAGAATGACGGTCGGTATCCGGGCTTCGCGAAGGTCAGTTGCACGGTGCCAATCACGCGTTCCCTGAAGCCGCCCTCACAGTAGCACAAGTAGTACTCCCATAAACGTTCGAAGTCATCGTCAAAGTCCATGGCTTTGATTGCCCCAAGATTTTGAAAGAAGCGATCTCGCCAGGCGGCGAGCGTGCGGGCGTAGTCCTGAGTGATGTCGCGCAAATGTATCATCTCAAGGTCAGTCTGTTCTGCTATATGTTTTGCAATTTGGCCTAGCGAGGGTAAGCAGCCTCCCGGGAAAATATAGCGATTAATGAAGTCGACGCTGGACTTGTACGCTTCATAACGCGCATCGGGTATCGTAATCCCTTGAATAACGGCAACGCCATTGGATTTCAGAAGCGAGCTTAGCTTGGCGAAGTAGGTTGCAAAAAACTCATGACCTACGGCTTCGATCATCTCGATAGACACCAGCTTGTCATATTGACCTTTTAAATCTCGATAGTCTTCGCACAATACGGTTACGCGGTCTTCAAGTCCTGCTTCTTTAACGCGCTCACAGGTCAGCTTGAACTGTTCTTGCGAGATGGTCGTGGTCGTCACTTTACAGCCATAATTTTGCGCGGCATAGACCGCCATTGCGCCCCAGCCAGAGCCAATTTCTACGAGGTGGTCGCTGGGCTTGAGTTCGAGCTGTTCGCATAAGATCCGAAGTTTATTAATCGAGGCTTCATGAAGATTGGAAGACGCATCCTCGTAAACCGCGGCTGAATACATCATTGTCGGGTCTAAAAAGTGCTGGAAGAAATCATTGCCTAGATCGTAGTGGGCCGCGATATTTTTTCTGGAGCCGGTTTGTGTGTTGCGATTGAAAAAGTGCTGTAGGCGCAGGGTCTGTTTAAATAACCACGAGTGTTTACTTTTAAAACCCTCCAGTAGGCTTAAATTTGCGCTAAAGAAACGCATGACTTCAGTAAGATTTGGCGTAGACCAGTAGCCCCTGATATAGGCTTCGCCTGCCGCGATCGAGCCTCCACCTAACATATCTCTGTAGAGCTGTTGGTCATGGACTTGAACGCTGGCGCGAATACCTGAAGCGCACTCGGCCTGGCCGTAATGCATGCTCTGATCTCCCTCGCGTAACTCTAAGTGACCCACTTGGGCCTTGTGGAGCAAGGTTAAGAATAGTTGCCGGGCAATGTTACTTTTGCCCTGGCGTAATCCAATTTTGGGTAAGCGAATACTTCCTACGCTGGGGGTATTCATAGTGCATGCTCCTTACTTGGGTGTGCGTAGACTGGCGTCCTTTTTAGCCAGAGCTTTAGGGCCTGCCAGTAAATTCCGGCGGCGACTTTCACAGTCATGTGGGGGTAGCGCCACAATATTGCGACGGCCGATTTTGCCGTCAGGGGTTGGGCTGTCAAGGCAAGTGATGCCAGAAATATGGGTTCCGACGCCTGACTGACCTGTAGCCGGATGTTGAGCTTGTCATCGGGGGTGTTACACGCGAAATGATAGGTCATATCCATCGGGTTAAAGGGCGAGACATGCATAGCCTTGTTAAACTCGAAGTCTGCCTGGCCATTGGTGCATGGCACTACGTAGGTGATGCGCTCTTCCCAAGGCGTATTCGTGACCTCGAGCACGATGGCCTGAAGTTCCTCGTCGGTATCAAAGCAAAAGTAGCAGGCAATGGGATTGATCGAGTAGCCGAAGTAACGCAGATTTGCGAGTAAGTAAACGTCTCCGCTAGGTCGAAACCCAAGTTCTTGGTTAACTTTATCCTTCACGACTGTGCCCAGGTCCTGATCGTGAGGTGTTAGAAAGTCAGTGCGCCGGAAGCTTGCGAGACTAAAGCGACCCGTTCCCCAGCCCGGGAGATGACGCAAGCTTTCATCGAGACCACTAACATTCAAGTAGGGTACAAAGACTGAGTACTTAAACTTATGAATGGTTGGTGCTTGTCGTCGATGGTAGAGCGTACCGACGTACAAGCGGTTCATTATGCAGCTGCCCGCGCTTGCTTCGGTATCGCTTGTGCGATACGAAGCGCGCTGTTGACGCCATCTTCATGGAAGCCGTTGTGCCAGTAGGCGCCACAATACCAGGTATTGTTTACTCCATTGATCTCGTCCCAGCGCTCTTGTGCTGCAATCCCGTCAAGTGAGAATACTGGATGGTCGTAGCTGAACCGACCTAAAATCCGATTGGGGTTGATCCCGTGGGTTTGGTTGAGCGTGACGCAGAATGTCTCGGGCGCCTGTATCCCTTGCAGTATATTCATGTTGTAGGTGACAACCGCACGGCTTCGATCAGGGGTCAGCGAGTAGTTCCAACTCGTCCATGTCTTGCGGTTGCGTGGCAGCACTTGGTCGTCGGTATGCAGCACCACGTCATTGGTTTGGTAGGGAATGGCTCCCAGTATTGCTTTCTCAGTCGCAGTTGCATCTTTTAACATCGCCAACGCTTGATCGGAGTGCGTCGCGATAACGATTTGATCGAATTCGTAGGTCTGCCCGCCCGCTTTGAAGCGCACGCTCGTCGGACGTCGCTCGACGTCAGTAACGGCGGCCTTGGTAATAATTTTGTCGGCAAAGCGTGCGGTCAGTGGGGCGATATATTCGCGCGAGCCGCCATCAATAACCCGCCACTGGGGGCGGTTTTTTATGTTTAGCAGACCGTGGTTTTTGAAAAACCGCAGGAAGAATAGAGCGGGAAAGGACTCGATGGCCTGCCAAGACGCTGACCATATCGCCGCCGCCATAGGTATCAGGTACCACTGCCGAAAGCTCTCAGAGTACCGTTTTCTCTGCAGGTATTCGCCTAATGTTTCGTCGGCCCGCAACGCGCCGCTTTCTAAATCTCGCTGCGAATCTTTGTTGAAGGCAAGTATGTCGCGCACCATGCGAATGAATTTGGGCGACATTAAGTTGCGCCGCTGCGCAAACAGCGTGTCGAGCGAGCTGCCAGAGTACTCGAGCCCCACCGTGCTATCTTTGACACTAAAACCCATAGACGTTGCTTTCGAGCTTACGCCAATCTCATTGAGCAACTGAATGAAGTTGGGGTATGTCCAATCGTTATATACGATAAACCCAGTGTCAATGGCGTACCTGCGGGGCCCGAGCTGCACGTCGACGGTTGCCGTATGGCCGCCGATTCGTGGGGCGCTTTCGAACACCGTAATGTCATGCGCCTTGCTTAAATAATGAGCACAGGTAAGACCTGAAATGCCCGAGCCGATAACCGCAATTTTCACCACAACACCCCTCGCGTGTGATTGATTTTGATTCTTACAGAAGCACTTACGCGGGTTTTTTAAGATCAGATCAACGAAGAAAGTGATCCGCCTTGACAAATGTGCGTATACTTAAGTGACATACATCGAGGCAAGGATATGTCCGTGGTGACGAAAAAGCCGGGAGACGAGGTAACCAACCTTGAGTCTGGGCGGCGTACAGATGAGTGGAGCCAGTGTTTGCGCACGATCGCGAAGCATCGCGATAGGGTAGCGTTTGCACGGTTTTTTAAACAATTCGCTCCTCTGATCAAAGCCTTTGCCTTGTCAGGTTCCACTTTGTCGGCCAATAACGCTGACGAGCTGGTTCAAGAAGTGATGTTGAAGGTGTGGCAGAAAGCCGATGGGTTCAACCCAGACAAGGCGTCTGCAAGCACTTGGGTATACACGATTGCTCGTAATTGCCGAACGGACTTGTATCGGCGCTTACAAAAGTTCGATACGCCTCTCTCTGCAGACGATGTATCTCTGGATCAGGATGGCGAGGAACCGGCGGTCATGTTACATCAGCGACGAACTCGAGATCGAATTCGAGCAATGATGGACACACTGCCCGCTGACCAGGCACACATATTGGCCAAGGTTTACATGGAGGGCAAGTCGCACTCCGAGGTGGCTAGTGAGCTGGATTTACCGCTGGGAACCGTGAAATCGCGTGTGCGATTGGCGATCCAGAAACTACAGATACAGATGGAAGATTAAGAACGATGGCTAAGTTTCACCCTGACCTACATATGCTCACTGAGTTCACCGCTGGAACCCTCTCGTTGGCTCAATCGGCGTGCGTATCAATGCACTTGACCTATTGTACTAAGTGCCAAGAGATATCCGAAGCACAGACGGCTATGGCAGCGAGCTTATTTGAAGATTTAGAGCCCGTGAGCGTCAGCGACAGTCAGCTCGATATTGTGATGTCTCGGCTCGACGAGGACGCACCATTGACGTACCCAAAAGAGTCAAAGGGGGAAAAATCCAGTACACCAGCGATATTGCAGCGCTTAATGCAGGGCGACTTTAGCGATCTCACCTGGAAAAAAATCACGTCGTCGCTTCGAATCTCGTATTTGACAACAGGGGATCCTTATTACGAGTTCGCCCTATACCAGATTAAAGCGGGTGGTGTGATTCCTGAGCACAACCATCGCGGCTCAGAAATGACACTGGTGTTAGAAGGCGGATTCAGCGATTCTGATGGAACCTACCACGCAGGAGATTTCCTATTCCGTGAGTCGGGTGACGTGCATTCGCCAGCCGCACTAGCGGACGAAGATTGCATCTGCTTAGCGGTACTTGATGCCCCCTTGAAGTTCACTCGCATGCGTCACCGCTGGATGAACCCCTTCCTGCAACTTAAGGCCTCTTAGGCGCCCCGCTCAAGCGTGTCTATGTGACACGCATTGCGACTAGGATCGTCGATATAGCCATTCTCGACGATTCGCCGATGCATTTTTGTGTGATAGAGTGAACTTTCGCGCCAGGTTTTGTGCGCGAGTGGACGCGTGTGTGGCACATGCTCTGTGCGCCGCGGCAGCAAACATTATTACAACAAGGGAACTTAGCAATGCGTATAGCCGTTCCACGGGAGACTCATCCCGGAGAAAACCGCGTGCCTGTTACCCCAGAAACCGCAAAGAAATTAGTACGTCTTGGTGCCGAGGTTGTTATCGAGGCGGGTTTGGGTGAAGGAACAGGTTACAGCGATAGTGAATATCAGGAAGCAGGTGCGAGTATAAGCGCTGACCGGGAAGCGTTGTTTACGCAAGCAGACGTCTTGTTGCGTTTGCGTAAGCCAAGCTTGGAAGAAGTTGCACTTATGCCCGAAGGCTGCATCCATGTGAGCTACTTGGATCCGTTCAACGAGCGCGAGCTCATTGAAGCCTTGAGAGCCAAAGGCGTAACGTCTATCAGCATGGAGATGATTCCACGTACTACCCGAAGCCAAAAAATGGATGCCTTGTCGTCGCAAGCCAACTTAGCGGGTTACATGACGGTCATGCTGGGAGCGATGCATTTGCCCCGTATTCTGCCTATGATGATGACGCCAGCAGGTACTTTGAAGCCGGCAAAGGTATTTGTCATCGGCGCTGGCGTGGCGGGTCTGCAAGCCATTGCAACGGCTAAGCGTTTGGGCGCCCGTGTAACGGCGTTCGATACCCGAGCGGTGGTGGCTGAGCAAGTACACTCTTTGGGCGCCACCTTCTTAGAAATTGACCTGGGTGAGACGGGGCAAACCAAAGATGGTTATGCAAAAGCACTGACCGACGAGCAAATCGCGATGCAGCGTGAGGCACAAAAAGCCGTCATCGCCGAATCTGATATCGTCATTACGACCGCGCAAGTCTTTGGTCGCAAACCACCAGTACTCGTCACCCAAGATATGCTCGAAGGTATGACGCCGGGTTCTGTCGTAGTTGATATGGCGGCAGAGACGGGTGGCAACGTCGAGGGCTCAGTCCCTAATGAGGTTGTCACCGTGAACGGCGTGACCATTGTGGGCCTGGGTAATCTACCGAATTACGTGTGCAAGGACGCGAGCCAAATGTACGCCTCTAACTTGTTCAACTTGGTGGAAGACAGCTGGGACAAAGAGGGCAACAGTTTTGTGATCGATTTTGAACACGATATTTTGCCCGGTTGCATCATTACTCACGGTGGTGAGGTGACCAACGCCACAATCAAACAGTTCTATGAGGGAGGGCAGTAGCATGACGATTGTATTTTTGACCTTCATTTTGATGCTCTCGGTATTTTTAGGTTTTGAACTTATTAACAAGGTGCCAGCTACCCTGCACACGCCCTTGATGTCGGGCGCCAATGCCATTTCTGGTATTACCGTAGTGGGTGCTATCGCTCTGGCTGGGACGGGTGACCAAGACTTGGCACAGTGGTTAGGCACTGGTGCGGTTGCTCTTGCCTCGATCAACGTGGTGGGTGGGTACTTAGTTACCGATCGCATGTTGGCAATGTTCAAGAAGAAAGAGGGGGCCCGCAAATGAGTTCTATGAATGGTTTGATTATTCAGTTGGCTTATGTGGCGTCGGCTGCCTTGTTCATCATGGGCCTTAAACTGCTTGGTTCGGCGGCTACTGCTCGTAAAGGCAACACGCTGTCTGCTGTCGGTATGCTGGTTGCCATCGTGGCTGCCTTGATTGACCAAGGCATTGTCAGCTATCAGTGGATTATTATTGGTATTGTGGTCGGTGGTCTGATCGGTGCTGCAGCGGCGCGTCTGGTACAAATGACTTCTATGCCAGAAATGGTGGCACTATTTAATGGTTTTGGTGGCCTTGCCAGCTTGCTAGTCGGTTGGGCGGCTTTAAGTGGCGATGCTTCAACGTTTACCGTTATTACCATCGTGCTGTCGGTCTTAATTGGTGGTGTAACTTTCACTGGATCCTTAATTGCTTACGGTAAATTGAGTGAAACTTTGGGCAGCGGTGCGATTATGTTTCGCGGTCAGCAAGTGGTGAATTCGTTAATCGTGCTTGGCATCATTGGCGCCGCGGTTATGTTATCGATGGACCCTACTAACACGACTTGGCTGTACGCAGTTATTGGGTTGTCCCTACTGTTTGGCATCATGGCAGTGATTCCCATTGGCGGAGCCGATATGCCCGTTGTGATTTCGCTGCTTAACTCCTATTCGGGTCTGGCAGCGTGTGCGGCGGGTTTTGCAATCAACAACAACATTCTGATTGTGGCGGGCTCACTGGTAGGTGCGTCGGGTATCATCCTGACTCAAATCATGTGTAAGTCAATGAACCGCTCCTTGGGCAACGTATTGTTTAGCGGGTTTGGTTCGGGTGTGACTGAGGCGACCGTGGTTGAGGGTGAGATCAAGCCGATCTCGGTCGAAGACGCTTACTACGTGCTTGAGGCTGCAACTAACGTTGCGATTATTCCTGGGTACGGTATGGCGGTTGCGCAAGCACAGCACGTCGTTAAGGAATTGTGTGAGCTACTCGAGCAAAACGGTGCAGAGGTGAATTTTGGTATTCACCCCGTGGCAGGGCGTATGCCTGGTCACATGAACGTGCTGTTGGCCGAAGCCGATGTGCCTTATGATCAGTTGCTGGAAATGGACGAGATCAACCCTCGTATGGAAACCGTGGATGTCGCTATTGTTATCGGCGCTAACGACGTCGTTAACCCAGCGGCACGTGAGGTCGAGTCGTCGCCGATCTACGGTATGCCTGTTATCAACGTTGATACTGCAAAAACGGTATTTGTGTTGAAGCGCTCTATGGCCTCTGGCTTTGCCGGGATCGAGAATCCACTGTTCTACAAAGAGAACACTCGTATGCTGTTTGGTGATGCAAAAGAGTCAATCGGCGGATTGATTCGAGAATTCAGCTAAACCATCTCTTGTGAGCGGGCGTGAGCCCGCTCGTTAAACTGCAGTTCTGCTAACCGTTTGTACAAGGGGCTGGTTTTTAACAGCTCGTGATGCGTACCTTGTGCAACGATTTTTCCTCGATCTACCACAATAATTCTATCGACGTGCAAGATGGTCGAGAGTCTATGGGCGATGATAACTGTCGTGCGATCTTGCATCAGATCCGCTAAGGCTGTCTGGATATGATGCTCCGACTCGGTGTCGAGTGCACTTGTTGCCTCGTCTAGCAGCAGCACTCTAGGGTCTTTAAGAATGGCTCGCGCGATCGCAATGCGCTGCTTCTGACCGCCGGATAAACGCACACCCTGCTCGCCCAGATAGGCGTCGTATTGATCGGGTAGCTGCTGAATGAAATCATGCGCATGAGCGGCTCTTGCGGCCTGCTCTATTTGATCTGATGTACATTCTGGTTGTCCATAGGCAATGTTGTTGCGGACCGTCGTGCTGAATAGCACCGGTTGCTGCGGCACCACTGCGATTTGGGCGCGTAATTCTATCAAGCTCGTTTGTTTTATTGCAGTAGTACCAAATTGGATGTCGCCCTGCTGTGGGTCATAAAAGCGCTGTATGAGCTCAAAAATAGTCGACTTGCCGGCTCCCGAGGGGCCCACCAAGGCAACGGATTCTCCGGCGTTGATTTTGAGATTGAAATCTTGCAGGGCCCACTGATTGGGGCGTGAGGGGTAGGCGAAGGACACGTCCTTGAATTCAATGGCAGCTTCTTGTGGGGCCAGCTCTGGTGACTCATGTGGCTCGATGAGTTCGGATTCTGCGTTCATGAGTTCAATCAGGCGCTCAGCTGCGCCTGCGGCCCGCTGTACTTCGCCCCAAACCTCGGACACTGTGGCAAAGCCAGAGCCGAGCATGACAGCATAAAAAATAAAGGCTCCTAGTTCGCCGGCGGTCATAACTCCGTTGATTACATCGCTGCCGCCCGAATAGAGCATACCGATCATGCTGGCAAAAACCACAAAGATCGCGACACCGATTAATAAGGCGCGGTTGCGGATACGTTGCTTGGCTACGTCGAATGCACCCTCGACTTCGCCTTTGAACATACCCTGTTCGAACTCTTGGCGGTTAAAAGCCTGTACCGTTTTGAGTTGATGAATGACCTCTCCGGCGTAGGTTCCGACTTGCGCCATGGAGTCTTGGCTTGCGCTGGATAATGTGCGGATTTTGCGTCCAAAAAACAAAATGGGCACCAAGATGGCGGGGACTCCAACCACGATGAATAGGCTTAGCTTCCAGTTGGTGGCAAACATCATGATCACGGCGCCACTTAGGGTGAGCATGCTGCGCAAGGCCATACTTAGCGATGAGCCTATGATGGTTTGCAGTAGGGTGGTGTCGGTGGTCAGTCGAGACATAATCTCGCCAGGCCGGTTCTCCTCAAAAAAACTGGGGTGCAAGTTTACTAAGTTGTTGAATACCTCAGCGCGCAAATCCGCCGAGATTCGCTCCCCCAGCCACGATACAAAATAAAAGCGAGTAAAGGTTCCCACGGCGATTGCACTGGCAATGGCCAATAGCGTTAGCATCGCCTGCTGCAATCCTGCAATAGAATCGGAGGCAAAGCCCACATCAATTAAAGTTTGCACGCCAAAGCCTAGGCCCAGAGTGGCGGCTGCAGTAAAGCACAGAGCGATAGCAGCGATAGTAGCGCGGGCTTTGTAGGGACGCAGCAACCGGAGGATGGGCAGCAGTACCCCGAGTCCCGACTGCTTAGAGGGCTTACTCATCAGTGGCGGCGGCGCTGTCCGCGTCCGGGCGACGCTCGATAAACCGACCGAAAAATACGCCCACTTCAAACAGCAACCACATGGGAATCGCCAGCAGCGCTTGTGAAATCACGTCTGGGGGTGTGAGCAGCATGCCAAAAACGAAACAAAATACGATGATGAAGGGCCGCTTTTGTTTTAGAGACTCGGTAGTGCTTATGCCCGCCCAAATCAGAAGCACTGCCACAATGGGTATTTCAAAAGCCAGCCCAAATGCGAAAAATAGTTTTAAGACAAAATCAAGATAACGATTGATGTCCGTCATGATCGTGACATCGGTGGGTCCCACGCTCGTAAAAAACGCGAACACCAAGGGGAAGACGACGAAGTACGCAAAAGCAGCGCCGGCGTAAAATAACAGTACACTGGAAACTAGCAGCGGTATCGCTAAACGCTTCTCTTGCCGATACATGCCGGGCGCAATGAAGCTCCAAATCTGAAACAGCACGTAGGGTATGGAAATAAACAGAGCCGCAAACAGCGTCAGTTTGAAAGGTGTTAAAAAGGGCGACGCAACCTCAGTTGCGATCATGCTTGAGCCCGCAGGCAAAATGGCCCGCAAGGGCTCAGACACGAAGGTGTAAATTTCATTGGCGAAGGGGAACAAACACAGAAATACGACCAGCACACTCAATAGGGCTTTGAGCAAGCGATCTCGCAGTTCGGTGAGGTGCGCGACTAATGGTTGGGCTTGGTCGGTCGATTCACTCATAAACTAGGGGTCGGCCTGGGTGTTGCGTTGCGCAGTCTGCTTTGGATCGACGGACGGTTGTGCAGGCTTTGTGTCGCTGGGCGCGCTGGCGTCAAGATCGACGTTGATCGTATCTTCTATTTCTGATTGCGCGCGCTTTAGGTTTTCCATGACCTCGTTGTTGTGAAGCTCGAGTTCAACCTCGCGCTTGATGTCGTTGTAGCTGCGTTTCAGGCGCCCGAGCCAAACCGACGCTGTTTTTATGGCACCGGGCAGCCGCTCGGGGCCAATGACGAGCAAGGCAACAACGGCAATGAGCAGTAACTCTGCAAACCCTATGTCGAACACCGGAGGCCTTACTTCGTGTCAGTGTTCGAAGGCTTATTTGGGTCGTCTTGGGCTTCTTTATTCTGGATATTTGCCTCTTCGTCGGCGCTTACACTTTTGCGAAAGCCCTTAACAGCCGCGCCCAAATCACTGCCGAGTGTGCGCAACCGTTTAGTTCCAAACAGCATGATGACAATGGCTAAAATGATCAGCAGCTGCGGTACACTAATTCCACCTAGGCCCATAGTAATCTCCTTAGTTTGATGGTGTTCTGGACGCTTTTTCGACCAGGCCGGACAAGCCTTGACGCTCTGCTAGAACCTTGAGCACGTCATCCGGCGATAAATTTAGATGCGCAAGGCAGATCATACAGTGAAACCAGAGGTCTGCCATTTCTTGCGTCACTGCGTCTTTAGCTCCCGACGTTTCCGCGTCCTTGGCCGCTAAAATCACTTCGGTAGCTTCCTCGCCCACTTTTTCGAGGATTTTATTCAATCCTTTCGCATAAAGCGACGCCACGTACGAGGATTCTGGCGT